>PXBW01000271.1 GCA_003566775.1 candidate division WS1 bacterium | reverse complement strand
TTTGCACAGCTTTCAGATACCTCCAGGGGCACAATAGGTTATTCCTTTGCTTTCCTGGGGCTTATCTATATAGTCCGGGGTATCGGGGATATAAGCAGTGAAGCCCTTTCCCTTATTACACCCCTTGGGCTTATCAACAGGGCTCAACCGTATGTAGGTAATCACTGGTGGCCCCTCCTGGTGACTTTAGCCTTATCCGGCCTTGTTGCTGTAGTGGTACTCCGCCTCAATGCAGTTCGTGACCTGGAAGCGGGACTGATTCCTGCAAAACCGGGCCCGAAGAATGCCTCCGGTCTTCTGCGTGGGCCTTTTGGCCTTGCCCTCAGGCTTCAAAAAACTCCTATTATTGGGTGGGCGGTTGGTATGTTCATATTCGGAGCCTCATACGGCTCCATATTCGGAGATATAGAGAAGTTTTTTGAAACCAGTGATTTTTATCAGCAGCTTCTTCCATCCATAGAGGGATTTTCACTGACAGAACAGTTTGTGGCAATGATAATTTCAATGCTGGCTATAATTAGTGCCATTCCCGCCATTCTCATGATCATGAAACTGAGGGGAGAGGAAACGGCAAACCGCACCGAGCACCTTCTGGCAAGGGCGGTTCCGCGCATAAAAATCATGGGCGGCTACCTGATGTTGGGGATTCTTGTAGCTGCTGCAATGCAGGTGTTGACAGCATTAGGACTTTGGTCCGCTGCTGCATCGGTAATGGATGAACCACTGGCACTTGGGCCGATTCTGCAGGGGGCACTGGCCTACCTGCCTGCAATGCTTATAATGGTGGGTCTGGCAGCCCTTCTGGTAGGAGTGGCCCCGGGGGTAGCATCAGTATGCTGGATATATCTCGCCTTTACCTTTTTTGCCGTTTACTTGGGTGCGGCCATGCAGATCCCCGAGTGGATTGGAAAACTAACGCCATTTGGTCATATCCCGAATGTACCCATGGAAGAGGTCAGTAGCGTTGTTATTATTATTTCAGTAGTACTGGCACTTGTGCTAATGGTTTTGGGGTTTGCCGGTTACAGAAGGAGAGATATACACGGCTAGCATGAATTTAAATAGGAATATCCATAATACAATTACGACACCCAGGCCATGATTATATAAATAATGAAACGGAGTGATAGGGGTATGTTGCCGAATTTTAGTGTAAGAAGGCCTTATACCGTTGTGGTGGCGGTATTAATTATTGCTATATTGGGAGCGGTTTCCCTGGCCGACATGACCACGGATCTCTTCCCCAGCATGGACCTGCCCGTTAGCATAGTTAACACCACTTACGTGGGGGCCAGTCCGGAAGAAGTAGAAGAACGTGTAACCAGGCCCATTGAACAATCCATGTTAACCTTGAGCAATATAAGGGAAGTTAGCTCAATATCCCGGGAGAATAGCTCTACCGTAATTTTAGAATTTGCCGAAACCGCCAACATGGATACGGCCATGATAGAAATGCGGGAAAATTTAGATATGGTTACCTCCGGTATGCCCGATGAGGTAGGTAATCCCATGATGATAAAATTAAACCCCGACATGATGCCGGTCATGGTGCTAGCTGTCACGGTGGAAGGGCAAACTGTAAGCGAAACCTCGGGCTTCATTGAAAATACCATTATGCCGGAGTTGGAAAGCGTGGAAGGGGTAGCATCGGTATCAGCATCGGGGCTGGCGGATACAGAGATCCACGTTACCTTGCAGGAAGATAAAATTGACGAAGTAAACGAAAGGATACAGGAAGAGTTACTGGGAATGGCGCCGGCAGGTGCAGAAGCAGAAACGGGGGAAAGCCTTTCTCCCCCGTTAAATGATGGAGCCAATCCTGAACCTGAGGGCATTAATATTACCAAAGACATGGTTTCCGGAATCCTGGCGGGGCAAAACTTCAGCATGCCTGCCGGCTACCTTTCAGACGACGGAGCGGATTATCTGGTTAGGACCGGCGACGCTCTCGCCGACCTGGATGAACTGAAGCAACTGGTTATTATGACCGCCCCGGTAGAAGGGATGGAGCCCATCGTCCTGGAAGATGTGGCTGAAATTGCAGAGTGGGACAGCACCGGGGAAACTTATTCTAAGGTAAACGGCAACGACTCTATTATTTTGAATATACAAAAGCAAACCGAATACTCCACTTCGGAGGTGGCCGGGGAGGTACACCTTCGAATGGACCGGCTCATGGAAGAGAACCAGGGCTTGAACCTGATCCCCTTGATGGATCAGGGCGAGTATATTGACATGGTAGTAAATTCCATGGGTCTTAACCTTATGGTCGGGGGTATCCTGGCGGTACTCATCCTCTTTATTTTCTTAAGGGATATTAAACCCACTATTGTTGTCGGCTTTGCGATACCTATCAGTATCGTGACCGCCTTTGTGCTGATGTATTTCAGCAACGTCTCCCTAAATGTTATCTCCATGGGAGGGCTTGCCCTGGGGGTAGGAATGCTGGTGGATAACTCTATTGTGGTAATTGAAAATATATACCGCATGCGAAATGAAGGGAAAGCCCCCAAAGAGGCTGCCGTAGCAGGAGCCAAGCAGGTAGCCGGGGCCATAGCGGCTTCCACGCTGACCACCATCTCCGTATTTGTTCCAATTTTATTTACAGAAGGGTTAACCAGGCAGATATTCTCCGATATGGGCTTAACCATTGCTTACGCCCTGCTGGCCAGCCTCTTAATCGCGTTAACCCTGGTACCCATGATCGCCTCCAACCTTATGACTGAAGATCGCAAAAGGGAGCACCGGGTGCTGGATGCGATTAAAGTCAGGTACACCGGGGTGCTGGAATTTTCCTTAAACCGCAAATGGCTGGTGGTGCTGACCGCCTTGCTCCTTTTTGTAGGAAGCATCGCCGGGGCGGTAGGCATGGGTACAGAATTATTCCCCGCCGGGGATACGGGCCAGTTAAACGTAAACGCTTCCCTTCCCGAAGGCACCTCCTTTGATGAAGCGGCAGAAAAAGCTGACCAGCTAACGGAGATTATTTCCGGTATTAATGACGTGGAGACGGTGGGTACAACTTTTGGTGGAGGCGGCATGATGGGTATGGGTGGCATGATGGGCGGTAGGGCCACAGGAGGTACCATTGAATCAATATCTATGTACGTTCTTTTGAAAGATGATCATCAGCTATCTATCGGGGAGGTAGCCCAGGTTATCCGGGATAGAACCGGTGAACTGGAGTTGGAAATCTCTGTTGACGATTCCAGTGCGGACATGATGGCCATGAGCGGCGGAAGTATCGTGGTTAACATTACCGGAAGAGATCTGGATACCCTGCAAGCTGTAGCTGAAGACTTGGCCGGGATAGTATCCGAAGTGGAGGGCACTACCGACATTTCTGATGGCCTGGAAAGAGCAGCCCCGGAACTCCGGGTTGTAGTGGACAAAGAGAAAAGCATAAGCCATGGCCTGACCGTGGCGCAAGTGTTTGAAAGGGTTAATAGGGCTTTACAAGAAGATGGCGCGGCAACCACCCTCACCGTAGGATCCCGGGACTACGAAGT
>PXBW01000089.1 GCA_003566775.1 candidate division WS1 bacterium | reverse complement strand
GGGGGGGGGGCGATGAACTGCTCGCGCGCTCGCTGCTTCCAGACTTCGAACTCACCTCGAGTAACGCCCGCGAAACTGCATCTCATGTACATGCCCGACCGTGAAATGGGCTTCTGGCCAATCAGACGAACGCCCCATGATCTGTTGGCCGCACCGGCCGTGGATTCCTTCGCAGGATCGTGAGACCCTGCCGCTAATGTCAGAGTTACCCCACCGGACCCTCGGCTGTTCAGTATGCCCGGAAAGATGCACGCGATTAAGCGCTCTATCGCCCGCTCAACTCATACCAGATCGTCTCGTATTCTGCGCCGATGCTGATACCTTCTGTTGCCCCGCGGACGACCTCCTCCGCCCTGCTTCCATCGCCTGCCAGCGCCCATACAGCCAGGTTCTCTCGCCCGTCGATGCGAACCGTCAGCGGCACGCCCTCGCAGATGGTGGGGCCATGGCCCCACTCTCGGCCCACGGTAGTGCGCTCCTCATTCCAACCCATTGTCTGATTCTCTACCCCGTTCATGGCCACAAGCAGCATGCGCTCCGACTCATCGAGCGGCAGATCGTCCATACTCGTGAGCGCTATTGTAGCGTAGCCGTTGCCGGTCTCTCCGACCTCGAAGCGGACGCCGCCGAGATCGATAGTCCGGCCCGCGATCGGCCCGAGCAGCACCTTCGTGTGAGACGTGTCAACCGCGAAGACACCCCCGTCATCCTCCACCGCAGACCATCGGACCTCGGACACAGTCGTCGGCTCGTCCCCACTCACCAGCGTGGGCTCGTCTCTGTCGGTCCAGTCCACGAAGAGGCGGTGACTCAGCGCGAGTTCGCGTGTGGCGCCCGCCTGTTCCCAGATCGGCACGGCGCTGTTACCGTGCTCACGCACAAGTTTGGGCATGCGCTCGGGCGGCAGCAGCAGGGTGCTGGATCCGGGCGCGGCGGAGAGGTCGCCCCTGCGGAATAGATTCGCCGCTACCGGAAACATCGCGAGTGCTGCCGGATCGCTCTCCATCCTGAAATAGCTTCTGACGCGGCTCTCTGACCAGTCCTCCGGGTGCGCACCGTAACAGAACTGAAAGATGCCGTCCCAGTCCTGCAGCGCGGCCACCGCGGCGAACATGGGCATTCCCTCAGCACGGTAGTCGTTGGGCGCGGGGTGATTGTACTCGCTGACGGTGTAAGGCATGTCCGCCAGTCGGTACATCGACAGCCGGGTCAGCGTGTCAGCGCCCAACTCCGCCGTCATCGGACTGTTGCGGATGAACCAGTTGGCACCGTCCCAAGGGGTTCCCGGAAAGTGCGGATGCTGCCAGTACGCGTGTGTGTCGATGTAATCCATGCGCGACTCGCGCAATAGCCCTCCCGCGCCGCCGTAGGTGGCCTGTGTGTTGGTGACCGACGCGCTCAGGCCCAGGTCCTGCTTGAGGTAATCGTAGATCTCAGTGGTGTACCTCCGCTCGACCTCCATCACGAAGGACAGCCAGTCGGTGCGCGCCTGTGCCGTGGCACTTGAGGTCGGGAGGGCCACGTTTCCCGCTTCGAGGCGCTGCTCCTCGTCGAGGCCGAGGGTGCCGCCGGGGCGCAGGGACATATCCGCGTACCAGACCTCGCCGAGCGTGTTCTGGTTGTTGAAGCTCAGGCGCGTGTGCTGCGGCATCGGACCGGCGGCGCGGAATGTAGAGCTGAACTCGCGCCACTGCTCGTCAAGCTCGATCGTCTCGTTAAGGCCGACCATGCGCCAGTCCGGCACATCGTAGCGCGCATTCACATGGATACTCCGGGGCGGGTCCGCCTTCGCAGCGAAGCTGAAGGTGTAAGGTCGGCCGTCCTCCAGCGTGTGTCCGAGTTGATGCACCTGAAAGTCCCAGCTTCGCGCACCGAGGCTCGTCAACTCCGCCCGGAGCACGCGCCCGCGCTCGGGGTCCTCGACGACCTGCAGCGTTCCCTGAGCGGGATCCGGCGCCTCCAGCACCCATTCCTCGACACCGCGTTCAAGCTGCGGATCGCGCAGCATCTCGTCGCCCAGCGGCTCCGAGCCCTCGTCCCACGCCGCGCGCAGAGCCTCGGTGTCCTCGTATTGCTCGCGCAGCCACTCATGCCACTGCTCGCTGATGGTGGTGGCGTAGGGCTCCGGCAGAGTGTGCAACTCGCTGCCCAGCGCAAATCGCAACGCGGAGTTCTCGTTCGTGATCTCCACCATCGCCACGCACGGCTCATCGACGTAGGCGTTACCGGTGTAAGGGTTCACGTGAGTGAGCAGTTCGCGCGCGTACTTCTTCTGCAACTCGATCATGCGCGGTTCGAAGTAACAGATGCCCTTGTCATAGCGCGGCCGCAGGTGCGGATCGGGGAAGCCGTCCGCCTCACCGAACTGCCGGGAGACGTGCAGGTTGATATTCGAGTATATCCCCTGCTCTCTAAGCTGATAGATCAGCCAGTCGAGGCGGTCCAGTTGCTCCGCGTCTATGTGCTGATGGTCCTCACGAGCGGGATCCCAGATTCCGCGCGGGGCGTGATGGCGGTCGAGGTGATGGAAGCGCACGATGTTTATGCCGAGCGCCGCCATCCTCCGGGCGATCTCGGGCGCTCGTTCCTTCTCAGGAAAAGCGTCCGCAAAGGTCAGATTCGTGCCGAGGAAACGGATGCGTTCGCCTCCGACGATGAACTGTCCGTCCTCGATGGCAACATGGCCCGCGGCTCCGGCCCGTGCTGCATTGTAACTTGAGACATCCACGACGCTGTCCTCGGCGATCATCGGGATGACGAACTCGAACCATCCTTCGGGGGCCTGCGCCCAAGCTGGTGTGGCTATCAGGCAGCACGCCACAATCGCACACCTACGCATGACGCTCACCTCGCGGAACCGTTTCTATTGACTGCGATTGTTACCATATGCAAGGAGCGGCGGATTGTCCAGAGCACCTCTACTGCGTACAGGGTCAGAGTGATGACGTTCGGCTGCACGAACCTGGAAGTGTCCGCCGGGTCTGCGTTAGACCTTGCTGCAGCCACCTGTAGCCGGCGCCGGTGCTGCCCCGGGTGTCCCAGACATCGGTCATCTTCCCGAGTGCCGAGCCGGGACCTCTCCCACGGCAATTTGCGGGAATACACCTCAATAGTTGGGGTAATACACGGAGCGTGTAGTGTTCGAATTCGGGATATGCTTAAGTGCACGAGAGTTCGCATGCGATTATCCTGACTCAATGGAGGAGTTCTTCAATGATGGAACAGGTAAAGGAAAGAAAGAAGACGCTCGACCACAGATCATACGTCGTTGTCCGCAGGGTGCCGGATCAGGGCCTTGCGATCGTTGAGACCCCTGATGGTGACCTCGAACTGTGGGAGCGCGTCAACGAGTACGAAGGCGAGACCCTTGAGATCAATGGCGAAGCCCACAGGTTCCTGCGCCACTGGAAGGGCAAGCGTAACTGACAGCCGCGGATGGCGCGGGCAAGAGCGCCATCCGGGGCTACGCATGGCTCTGATCCGGTCATCGATCGCTGACGCATACTGCGAGATCGTAGATCTGTGCACCGGCGAGACCCGGACTGGCAGCGCTGACTGACCGCCACAGCGCCTCGCCGACCGACGGTGAGTTCGCAGCCCCGAAGGCCACGGAGTTGCGCCCATCCGATGAATGGGTGAATGCTCCGGTGCCGTCGATACGAAGCTCACCATCCACGTACACCCTTATGTTCTCACCCTCGATCTCCACGCGGTAGGTGTGAAACTCCCGGGTGGTGTCCATCTCGTGGCGATTGCCCGCGAAATGCAGACGGATATGATCCGGATAAAGCGCCACCCGCTCAGTCGCAATTCCGTTGCTTACCGTGAGGTTGTTCCAACCGTCGATGACCCTGACCTGAGCTTCCGCCACCGCCAGGCGCTCGGGGTCTGCGTTCCACGGGAAGCTGAAATAGAGATAATCACCCTGTTCGGTGCCTCGATCGGCGATCAACATCCCATCGTCCTGGAGTTCCGCGAACACGACACCCTCGCGCATCCTGCCGTGGCGCCATGGAGGTTGCGGCATCACCTGGCTGGTCCACTCGATTCGCCCCGGCGCATCATGCGCATTCCCGACGGTCAACTCAAAGCTGTTCTCGCCGGGTCGCAGTAGCCCGTGTGCGATCGGAAACTGCGTCCAGTACTCCTGTGACGCCCTCTCGAGGACCTCCCGCCCGTTGAGTTTAAGGCGCAGGTCCGCGCTCGAGATTGCCATCAGGTGGCAGGTTATCTCGACTTCGCGATCGGGTTCCTGATCACCGACGAATAGTGGTATGCGCGCGCTCTCCCCCGGCGCGATCGAGAGGGGAGCCTCCGGGGTCAGGATCGGGACATTCCGCCACTGACTGCCGCCCGCCACCCAGTGATCGGGGTTGCCGTAGGAGCGCGCCTGCGCCCCGCGTACGGTGGCAAAGTACTCTGCATCGAGACCCGCCAACACCTCGGGGTCGCCTATCTGCTGGAGCATCTCGGCCCGTGGATTGAACATGTTGAAGAGGTATATTCCGTCCACGCCCGCCTGCCACGCGCGAGCGGCCCGGCCACGATAGCTTGCTTGCGACCGCCGGTTCACCGTCGAGGTATCGGCGTCCACGCGCGACTCGCTCAATCCCGCGTACACCAGCGCACCGTGACGCCGCCCGAGTTCGACAAGATACTCCCATGAGTTCATGCGGAAGTATCCGCTTCCGGTCATGATGTCAACCAGACCCTCGGCGAGCCACCCCTCGAGATCGAGGCCCATCGCCCGAGCCAGAGGCACCGAGTCGGGCACTCGGATCGCCACGAGAATGGGCCTGCCGCGCTGCCGCCCGACACGCTCGGTCATCTCCCGTACCCTTCGCACTAAGCCGGTCATCAGCGCGATCTCCTCATCGGTGGCATGGCCCCCCCACGCGGTGGTGCGGAAGAAAGTAGGGTGTCGGAAGAAGTCCATCTCGATGCCATCGATGTCGTAGTTGAGGCAGACCTCCTCGATGATCGAGAACATCTGATCGCGCACCGGCCTCTGAGCATAATCCACCTGAGACCACGCGCCGTGCGGCGGACGATCATCGGTCGAGCCGACCAGACATTCCGGATGCTCGCGTTTCCACGCCGAGACGCCGTCAGGACGCGATGCGTCGTGCTGATCGTTCATGCGTTCCGACCAGAAGATCTCCACGTCGTTCTCGCGTCCCCATTGGACCATAACCTCAAGCGGATCGGTTCCCGCCCTCACCAGCGCGCCGAAGATCGTGTTCTCATGCGGCTCTCCGGGCCCGACCAGATACTCGGAGACCTCCGTGCGGTGACTGTGTCGAGAGAACGTTCCGCGATTCGTGCAGTAGAAGATCGTGTCAACGTGCGTCTCTTCGAGGCCAAGGGTGCGGGCGGTGAGCATGCTCTCCACGGGAGAGTCCGGGGCGGTCCTGAGCGCATCTCCGCCGTCGTTGTTGAGGATGACCCTGCGCTGTCTGTCGAGCATTTCGGTGCGCTGTCGTTCGAATGCGTCATCATTGCCCGGATCCTGCGCATTCGCCGGCAACGCCGTCATGACGGGCCCCGCCAGACAGATCACAATCGTAAGAGCGGAGGCCCCTGAAATGGCGGACATCCCAACTCGCCTCCCATCGCGTCGCGGATGGATGAATCGAGAAATGCCGTAGAGCAGGTTTCTTCGCCACAGGCCTTTACCCTCTATTGCGGTGCGAGACACTCCGTCGGAGAAGGTCTCAGCGCGCCCGGCGGCAAAGATTCCTGCTGCAGTCTACACGGCACCGGGAGGCTGAATGACTCATGAAACCATGGACATTCCTTTGCGCCTGTGACATGCAGCCGGGATCGCCGCGCTCGTTTCGCTTTCGCAGGCAGCATCGCGATAACTGGGAGACCGCGCTTCGTCAGCTTCGCAACGAGGATGCAGAGCTTCTGCTCATCGGCGGCGATCTGACCCGCGACGGCTCCATCCACGACTTCGAGTTCGACGAGGTCAGGGCGGAGCTTGAGACGCTACCTTATCCGTGTTACGCGGTGCCGGGCAACATGGACACCGGCAACAAGCACTCCACGATCGGACACCCGCGCTCCCACGCCGAGGTCACCGCCGAGCAACTTGACCGTTTCGCGCGCTTCTTCGGCGAGTTCCCGTGGAGCTTCACGCACCGCAACGTGCGCTTCAGCGGCATCTACGCGGCGCTCGCGGGCTCCGGGCTACCGCATGAGGACAGGCTGTGGCGCTTCCTCGAGGAGGAACTCCCCGCGCAGTCGCCCGCCGACCATCACGTCATGATCATGCACTACGCGCTGTTCATCGATGACGTGAACGAGAAGACATGGGACCTCACCGATCCCGATCACTACCACGACTGGTACTTCTCGATCGACAGGGAGCATCGCCTGCGGATGTTCGAGGCGATGAAGGCGACCGGCGTGAAGATCGTACTGAGCGGGCACATTCACTGTCGTAAGCTCGAGCAGGTGATCGAGGGGGTGCGCTTCCTCAAGTGCGCGGGTATCGCCTTTCCACAGTGGGCGGATCGCTGGCCGGATGGCGACACCACGCTCGGCTACCATCGCTTCGAGGTGAGCGAGAGCGGGATTGCGGAGAGCTTCGTGCCGCTGGAGATCGAGTCAGACTCCGATGAGGGCTACGGTCCCGGCGGCCATCCCGACCCCGAAGAGCGCGACTACTCGCTGGCGTGGGAGGAGCCTCCAGAGGAGATCGTGGGGATGAAGAGCAGATAGTGTTTGACGCAGATGATCGGCGCCGGTGGGCATCGGATGATCGGCGTTCGCGCTTCCGGTGTTGCTGCGATTGTTCTGTCTGCGATTGCTACGATCTGCTCGCAAGCGTGGCGTACGTGGGCAGGCGCGCGGTACGCCGCCGGCGTGCCGCGCGCCTGTCGCAGTAGCTCTTCGCCCGTCAGCCATCGATGATCCACTGCAGGTGTCGTGAAGTATCCATCACGAACTCAGTCGGATACTGTTCGTAGCGAGAGAGTTCGGCGGTGAGCCATCCATCGTACCCGATGCCGCGTAGGGCGTTGATCACCCGCGGGAAATCGATCGAGCCGGTTAGCAGCGCGACGAACTGCCGCTTATCGACGTCGAAGTCCTTTATATGCACCCGCACAATCCGCTCTTCCAGTGCCTCGATCCAGTGAACCGGGTAGCCGTAGAGCAGTATGTTGCCGACATCGAAGTACGCTTTCACCCGATCGGTACCAAACTGATCGATGAAGTCACGCATCTCCACGGGGCTGAGCAGGAATCTGTTCCAGACATTCTCCAATGCGACCGTGACGCCGAGATCCTCGGCGGTGGGTATCAGTTCGCGTATGCTCTTCGTCGCCAGGTCCAGCGCCGCACTGTACGCTGTGTGCTCATCCACTACGCCCGGCACCACGAGCACGACGTCGGTCCCGGCCCAGTCGGCCACGCGCAGAGACTGCTCGACTCCCTTTACCCCCTCGACACGTACGGCCTCATCGGTGCTTGAGATAGGGAGCTTCCAGTGGGTCGCCGCCATCACCGAGGCTATCTCGATCCCGGCTGCATCTGCAGCCGCCCGAGCGTCCTCGGCCTCGCTCTGTGTCTCCACTCCCGTCAGTTCAAGACCGTCCAGCCCCGCCTCGGCGGCCAGCATGAACTTCTCCTCGAGAGACGTACCAGGGGGCAGGGAGCCCAGCGTCATCGCTTTTCTCAAGATGGCATCTCCTCCGACTCCGTTAAGAGTGTTTCGCGCTTGTGCTCAGGTTCGCAGTCGGACGCATAATACCTTCATGCCGAACCGACCTTTTCCCGGAAGTCGTTCATCCGGTCCTCCGTGCAGATCGCAGGGCAGACCATTGGAACAGGAAGAACCCTGCCGCGGGCGCCTCACCCACCGGCAGGGTCTCAAGGTTACCTCAGGTTGCAGCCTCATAGCGAAACTCAGACCGGCGAGATCACCAGCACTCGGTCATCTCCGGTTCCCTCGCTGTATGTCTCCACGTCCGGGTCGTCCTTAAGCGCCATATGGACGAGACGGCGCTCGTACGCCTGCAGATCGGGCACCACGACCTCCCGGCCGTGTTCTTTGGCCTCTTCCGCCAGCTTCAGGGCACGCCCCTCGATCATCTCTCGATGCCGTCTGCGGTAGTTCTCAGCATCGACAATTACGCGAGCGCCATCCTCCACCTGACGGTTGGCGCCGATCGCGACGATGAGCTGAACCGCATCCAGGGTCGCGCCATGTCTGCCGATGAGCAACCCCATGTCCTCGCCCTCAACATTCAGGCGCACCTCGTCTTCAGAGCATCCCTCGACCCTGACCTCACCCTCGATCCCCATCAGGTCGATCATCTTCTGCAGAAGACTGCGTGCCGCCTCGGCGAGTTCGGCGTTCGGGGGCGCGGTCTCGCCGATGTTATGCTCCTCGGGGCTCTTCTCGAGATCATCGGATGCGTCGGCTTCGGCCGCGGGCCGCTGAGGCTCCGCGGATGCTTCGCTTTCGGCCTCCGCCTGCTCGGCGATGGTGGTATCGGCCAGAGTTGCAGCCACTCTGTATCCGGAGCGTCGACCGAGGATTCCATCAAAAGTCCCCGGGCGATCCAGCACCTCGAACTCCACCTCTTCGGCGGAAGCTTCGAGTTGATTCAGCGCATCCTTCTGTGCTTCCTCGAGCGTGGTTCCGGTCCCCTCAACGCGCTTCATGGTAACCGTGGCCTCCCTGAAGGTGATCGGTGGCCGATCTACCTCCGTTTTCCGGACTTACCCTTCTTCTCCTGCCTGCGCTTCTTCTCCTCATAGCTCAGGGGTGGCGCAGTCTCCTGCTCTCCGCCATCATGCATCTGCTTTGCCTTCTGAAGCATCGACGCGACGAAGCCTGAACTCTTCTCTGCTCCAGCTTCCTCTTCGCTCTCGGCGGCGTCCTCACCGTCCGGGCGCATGAGGAACGCCTGCTCGCCGAAGTAGATGATGTTGCTTCCCAGCCAGTAGAGCAGGAAGGCCGCGGGGAAGCTCTGAAAGAAGAAGAAGAACATGACCGGCATGAGGTAAACCATCATCTGCTGTTGCTGCTGCTGTTGTGGGTCGGCGGCCGGCTGACTCTGCGCCGACATCTTCTGGAATGCAATCATGCTCAGCGTATAGAGCACCAGCAGGATCATGTTCGGAGCGGCAAGGTTCTGGATCCAGAGAAAGCTCACGCCATCGAACTGTACAATGTAATCCCTGATGCCGCGATAGAGGAAGATCAGTATGGGCATCTGTACGAGCATAGGCAGGCACCCGCCGAGCGGATTGCAGTCGTGCTCCTGACACAGCGCCCAGAACTCCTCCTGGAACTTCTGCTTGTCGGTGGCGTGTTCCTTCTGCAGTTCCTTGATCTGCGGCTGGATTGCCTGCATCCGCCGCTGCGACTGAATCTGCTTCTTCGTGAGCGGGTAGATCCCGAGCCTTACCACGACCGCCATCAGGATGACCCCCCAGGCCGGGTGGCCCCCTGAGATACGCACAAATAGGTTCACGATCCGGTAGGCCAGCCGTTCCGAGTTAAGCTCATCCAGCAAAGGCCCGATCGCTTCCGAAACCGACTCGATCTCCCAGCCCTCTCCGGGAACCTTGATCCACGTGAAATAGTACCCCGGCTCTCCAGCCTCCCGCTCCTTGCCGTAAGTTTCGTAGGCGGTCGAGAATGCGGCACGGGCGGTACCCTCGTCCCTGAGCCTCTCCAGAGCAATCATCCCTGCGCGGGTCCGGGCGAAGGCCGCGAGCGGCCTCTGTCTGTACGCGCCCTGGTCCGCCACATTCACATAGCTCTCAACCGCTCCGTCCCAGTCCTCCAGCATCTCATGTATGCGTCCCATACGGGTCCCCGCGATAAGCCCGGAGGGCCTTATCTCACTGGCACGCAACACCACTTCATCCGCATCGGTCTCCACACGGCCTATCACCGTGGTCGGCATACCCTCTATCTCACCACCAACGACGTCAAAGCCGGATGGTCTGACTCCGTGCATCAACTCGATGATGATCTCACGACCCATCGACCGAAGCGTGCCACCCTCATTGTCTGCGTCCGGGTAGTAGATGCCATCTGTCTCAACCAGATGACCCCTGATCTGTGTGGCATGCTCCAGCAGGTTCGCCACCGGCAGATGGCGTGGCATCTCCTCTCCGCCACCGGTAAACATATCCCGGATACCAGAAAGCAGGCCACGATCTGGTTCCATCTCCAGCGCGATATCGTAGAGCGCCCGCATATCCGCGAGTTGGTCGCTCAATGCCGGTTCCTCGGCAATGTGCAGCTCGACGGGCAGCCCTCTCTGAACCTGGGACGCCGCCGCTGGTACACTCAGGGCCACCATTGCCAGAGAAGATATGAGAGCAACTGTCAGAATTATTCGAATCGAGAAGAAATCAGTGTTCTTCCGCATTACTATCCTCGTTTCCTCGGCTCCTTCCAATAGGTGCTTGATGATTACTGCGGGTTCCCGGTACCGGATCCGGACCGCCTTCTGAGTATGGATGACAGCGACAGATTCTGCGCAGCGCCAGCCATACCCCCCTGAGGAGGCCATGCGTCTCTATCGCCTCGATGCTGTAGGTGGAGCAACTGGGCTCAAACCTGCAGGTAGGGGGCAGGATACGGGACAGGGTTCGCTGGTACAGCCTTATAAGGCCGATCGCTAGCCGTCTCATCTCGGCTGATCCTCGGCCTTCACCACGTCGAGCAGGCCTTCCGCTTCAAGTGCCTGACGGATATCCGTTTGCAGCAATCGGAAATCGACTTCGACAGTAGCTTCACGGGCCAGCAGGACGATGTCGGCGCCTGGTCTGATCTCGTCGGCGAATCCGCGGATCGCTTCCCGCATGCGCCGTCTGGCCCGATTGCGCCTTACCGCGGTCCCGATGCGCCTGCCCGCCACCACCGCCAACCGGGTCGGACGATCATCATCACGAAGGTAAACTCCCACCACGGCACCACGCAGGCGCCGCCAGTGGCCCTCCTCGAACACCGTGTCGAGATCCTGCTGGCGGCGCAGTGACGGGATAGCTTTCATCCTATCGCCGGAACACGTAGCGGGCTCACTTCGACAATCTGCCGCGACCCTTCTTGCGTCTTCGGCTGATAATCGCACGACCCGACTTGGTCTTCATGCGGGCTCTGAACCCATGCTTGCGCTTCGTCCGACGTTTCTTCGGCTGATACGTTCGCTTTGGCATAATATCTGTTACCTCCTGGGCGTACATCGTGCCCGGGACGCGTTTTGCCTGTGTGTATGTCACTCCACGCTGAACCCGTCCGGGAAGGACTCATACTATATCATAATAGGCGGTCACCCGCAAGAAAACCGCGACGCATCTCGAAGTCCCCGGCCGGAGCTTCTACCGGATCGCTTCCGAATACCCCGGGGAGATCGATTCGCAATCTCGACGGGCATGTTGCCTGCATCCTTACCCGATCGGAAGCGTCACGCCCGACAGGGTTGGGGACCTGACGCCCTCCTCGTCAGGGATGCTGTGCAACGCGTCAGCGTGACAGGAAACGCTCGATGAGATCCAGCGTGGAGCCAGCGATCTCGCTCCTGAGTTCCCCTCCGGTGTCCTCGCTGTCCACCAGCCAGGTCATGCCCTCGCGGTGCAGGACGAAGGGCACTGTCACGGTGTCTCTGCCGATCACCACCGCAGCGGTGCCGGACAGAGGGAAGGTGACCGGGACGGTCGCACGATCATCCGTGATCTCCGCCTCTCCAACGGTGTATGTCGGCTCATCCTCTGAGGTCCCGGCGAGTGCACGTGACAGCGCAATGACGAGGGATTCATCGTTCCGCGAGCGTGCGGTGAGGCGGGCATTCATCTTCTCCTGATCGTTGACACGTGCCGCCTCGAGCATCATCGCCACCGAGTTCTCCGGAGTTGAACGGATGATGAAGTACCAGGCACCCCCGCCTGCTGCAGCGATGATGAGCAGTGTCAGCAGAACCGTACCGGCTTTTCCTTCACGCGCATTCGCATATCTGAACATGTGCTACCTCCTCGTTCTCTCGTGCCGAACCGAGTATTCGTGACAGGTTGCTATCCACCCCTCAATTCACCGAGACGCCGGGCGGCGGTGAGCGCCGCCTCGGAGTCAGGCCATCTCTGCTGGGTCATTTCAAGCACACTGCGCTCACGTCCTGGCTGTTCGTGCGCCCTGAACAGCCGGGCCGCCCGCAGGGCTGCCACAGGCGCCTGCGGACTCTCCGGATGTGCCTCGGCAACCGCCATCAGCGCCGGCAGCGCAGTATCATTCTCATCGAGGTTCTCGGCCGCCACGCCAACCCTCAGCAGCACCGCCGGTCCGAAGTCGCCGGGACGAAAACGCTCGGTGAGCTTGCGGAAACGCTCCACTGCTCCGGAGTAGTCATCATGAAGCAACAGCAGGCGAATATGCTCGCTCCAGTGTCGCGCGGCACTCTCGTTTTCACCCCGCAGCATCTCATAGCATGAGGCCGCCTCCGCATGGAGTTGTGCATCGCCGGGACGCTCCTCGATGCGCTTCTCAAGCTCGCGCGCGGCCTCCCGGTGATTCCCGGCGGCGATGAGGTCGCGTGCGGCGTCATGCTTCACCTCGTGGCTTCCCTCCGCGGGCAGGCGCAGGGCCCAGGCCCACGCTGCCCCGATGAGAAAGCCCCCAATATGAGCCCAGTGGGCCACACCACCCGCACCACCTTCGCTCCCCACCATCGTGAGTGCGGAGATGAGGTCCCATCCGAAGAAACCAATGCCCACCCAGAGGGCGCGCACGTGGATGATGTAGGGTATGATCAACCAGAGAAAGAAGCGGACCCTGACCCCGTGATAGCGCAGGACGAACAGAGCCACGATGCCCATGATCGCTCCGGAGGCTCCCACAAGACCGACGGCGAGATCCTCCGGGTAGAGGATCATGGACGCCAGAACGTGGAGCCCGGCGGAGGCGAGGCCAGCAGTGAAGTATAGCTGGGCAAATCTCCCCCTGCCCAGAGCATCCTCCGCATGGGGGCCGAAGACCCAGAGGAAGAGCATATTACCGGCAAGGTGCACAATGCCCCCGTGGGCAAACATGTAAGTCACAGGCATCCACCAGGAGAAGCGACCATAGACGAGGGCGAAGTCCGCGCTCTCAGGATGTCCCTGCAGGACGAAGAACACGAAGACATTGACCGCCATCAGGCCCAGGGTAACCCATGGGAAGCCGCGCAACCGACGTTCTGTTCCGATTGGTGCAATGAGCATGGGTAGTCTCTGCGGCAGGGCAACTCTGCTATCGACATTCGCGCGGATCTGCAGTCTGGCGACAGCGCATTGAACCTGCGACGTAGGATGAGCGCCTTGCCGTACTCATCGGAGCGGTCAGGTCGGTCGGCGGGATCGCAGGTTGCGCCGTCGCCGAAAGCGGGTCACGCATGGCGTCATCCTTCGCCGCGAGTATCTGAGATACCTGCCGGTAGTGACCGGGTCGATCTCGCTTCTCGCGTCCATTGTCAGATCTCGTGTCTTCTCTGTTCGCCGTGCCCCGCGACTTGCCCCGAGCGGAAGGCGACCTCTACTTTGCTCCCACACAGCATCGGCTCTGTGGTTGCCGCAACGCGCCGCCTTGTGTTATACTCTGCCCACCATGTGCCAGGGGAGTGATCGGGTTGTCGGATGATCGGCGATCATCGGATGGTGGAGCGAAAGCATTCGACCTGGTCGGTGCGGTGATCGGGTTGCTGGTCTTTCTCGTCGGGATTGCCATGATTATCATGGTGTTTACCTGGGTCCGCGGAGTGTTCGAAAACGTGGATAATCAGGTCGAGCAGGCACGTGAAGCGCGGGCCGAGATGGCCGCAGCGGAGGCTGAGGCCGCCGAAGTCGCCGAAGATGCTGATGAAGAGGTAGTGGTCGTAGCCCCTCAGGCGGGACCGACGATCGCGGACGTGGGGATAACCATAGGCCTCAAGATGCTTGGTCTGCTGGTGCTCGGCTGGCTCGGAGCGCTTGTTGCATCCAGAGGAGCGCAGCTCGCTGCAGCGCATAGAGGAAAATGGGAGTGATGCGGTGACATCCGATCACAGTCGTCTGGAGGCGCAGATTCACGGGCGCGTTCAGGGGGTCGGATTTCGTTATTTCGTCCAGCGCGAAGCCAACAGTCTCGGTCTCAGCGGCTGGGTGCGTAACCTTCGCTCGGGCAGTGTGCAACTTGTTGCGGAAGGTCCCAGAAGCGATCTGAACAGCCTGCTCTCCCTCGCCCGAAAGGGCCCACAGATGTCGTATGTTGAGAGCGTAGACGTGCGCTGGAAACAGGCTGCCGAAGAGTTTGAATCATTCGAGGTCAGGTACACGGTCTGAAGAACGCACGGGGGGCCGATCATGCCGACCAACCGCCTGGAGGAACGTGTCCTCATAGTCGATGATGAGGCGGATATTGCCGCGATGTGCCGCAGGGCACTCGAAACCGCCGGCCACGATGTAGTCGAAGCCGTCGATGGAGTGACTGCGCTCGAAGAACTCCATCGCGGGAGCTTCGCGGCCGCAGTGTTGGATATCCGCCTGCCCGACACTAACGGGCTTGAGCTTCTGCGGGAGATCAAGCAGCGTGACATGAGCACGGTAGTGGTGCTGATTACCGGTTCGGCATCGCTTGAGACGGCAATGCAAGCTGTGCGGCTCGGGGCCTATGACTATCTCCGCAAGCCCTTCAGTGCGTGGGAGCTTGTCAGGATCGTAGATCGCGGTCTCGAGAGCCGGCGTCTGCAGACACACAACAACCAACTGCTGGATGAACTCCGTCACGTCAATGAAGAGCTTGTCAGACAGCAGGAGCACATCCGCTCGCGTATGAGGATGGCAGCGGAGGATCTGAGCGCCTTCGTGGACCTGGGCCGAAAGATCCGCGATGAAACCAGCCTCGGCGACATGTTGCAGTCCATAATGACCGCCGGAATGCAGGTCACTCGCGCGCGAGCGGCGGCGATCTACCGGCTTCGGACAGAAGACCGTCACCTCGTGGGGCTGCTTACAGTGGGGCTGCCCTCCGAAGACATCGAACAGGTGGCTCTTCCGCGAGACAACAGCCTGCTGGTAGATGTAGCCAGGAGCAGGCATGACCTGATAGAGAACGATATGCTGGCCGGCCCCATCGCCGACGACGAACACCTCGGTTTTCTCGGTGTGCAGTCGGTGCTCGCAAGTCCGCTGCTCAATGATGACAGGGTTCTTGGGACAATAGCCTTCTTCGACCACGAGGAAGGCGCCTTCCCCGAGGAGAGCATCAATCTGGCGCGACTGCTGGCCGGTCAGGCAGCGAGTGTCGTTGCGGACATGAGTGAACAGCCGGAGCAGCCGCGCCATGAAGCCGATGCTGCATTCGTTGACATTGTCGACATGATCTGATGGTCTGCCGAACACGGGTTCCCGATGACGCAATCCGAGAGACAACTGCCATGGTGGCGCGAGTTTTTTGAGAGCGCGGACAGCATCCCGCTCTCTTTCTTTCCGTGCCCTGAGGAGACGAGAGAGCAGGTCGAGGGAATCATCTCGTTGCTGGACCTCCGACCCGGCGACGAGGTGGCAGACATCTGCGCCGGAATGGGACGCCACGCGATCCCACTGGCGGAGCGCGGTATCAACATCTGTGCGCTCGATATCTCAGCAATGATGCTCTACATCGCCCGTCGGCTTGCCGAGGACGACGCAGACCGTCTGCACCTTATCCGTGGAAACGCGCTGCAGCTGCCCTTCCGGAGCGAAGGGTTTGATGCGATAGTCAATCTGTTCAATAGTTTCGGATACTTCATCGATGAGGCTCAGAATATCGCAGTCCTCGAGGAGAATGTTCGGTGTCTGAAACCGGGTGGCCGCTTCCTGCTGGAGACACGCAATCGCTCCTATCAGATTCTCTACGCTCCCTACTATCAGGAAGTCGAGCGTGCGGATGGCAGCAATGCTATCATACGATGTCGCTATGATGAAGACGCCCATCGTCTGAACAGCCGATGGATCGATCCTGAGGATCCTGAGAAGGTGCTTCATCGGGCCTCAATCCGGCTCTATGGCATCGACGAGTTGCACGATCTGTTCGAACGGGTGGGCCTGGAGATCGACGGTATCTACGGTGAGTACGACGGAACCGAGTTCGAGGGCTGGGAACGTATGCTCATTCTGCGCGCACGCAGACGCTGAGGCTGAGAGAGTCAATGCCGGAGCATTTTGCCGACCGCCTCATGAGGGCGATCAAGGAAAAGGACAGTAGAGTCTGCGTGGGCATCGACCCGGTTTACGAGCGTCTGCCCGTGCGGCTCAAGGGACGTGCGCGTTACGATGAGCGGGACGTCGCTCGAGCTGTCGAGGACTTTTGCACGCCGATTCTCGAGGCGGTGCGCGATGACGCGGCGGCGGTCAAGTTCAACTCCGCCTTCTTCGAGGTACTCGGACCGTTTGGCGGCGAACTGCTGCAGCGACTGATTGCCACCTCGCTGCGTCTGGGCCTGATCACAATCGTTGACGCGAAACGCAGTGACATCGGTTCAACCGCCGGATGGTACGCCCGCGCGGTCTTCGCAAACTACGTTCCCGTGGCCATGCGTCACGCCGACGCGGTCACCATCAATCCGTGGTTGGGCAGCGACGGCACACTCCCGTTCATCAACGAGGCGAAGCGCATTGGTGGCGGAGTCTTCGTGCTCGTGAAGACGTCAAATCCGTCATCCGCGGAGTTGCAGGATCTGGTGGCGGATGGCAAACCGATCTACCGCCGAGTGGCCGATCTTGTGAGCCGCTGGGGCGCGGAGCATGTGGGGGAGAGCGGCTACTCGTCAGTCGGAGCGGTGGTAGGCGCGACACATCCCGAGCAACTGAGCGAGTTGCGCCGGGCGATGCCTCACGCACCGCTGCTGGTGCCGGGCTTCGGGGCTCAGGGAGGTGGGCCGGAGGACGTGGCCGGCGCCTTCGACGACGAGGGCCTCGGAGCAATCGTCAACTCATCGCGCGGAATCATCTTCGCCTGGGAGCAGGAGAAGTACCGGGATCGCTTTGGCGCGGAGGGCTTCGACCGGGCCGCCGCGGCGGCCGCCGCAGAGATGCGCAATGCGATCAACAGCGCCATAGACGCGCCTGAAGCCGACCGTGGGGGATAACGATCTTCTCTGGGGCGGCAGTTCTTGACGGAGAGGGAGGCGGATCCGTGTCACTTGCCGGACGCGACCTGATCAACATGTCCGATCTTAGCGCACAGGAGATCGACGCGCTCATGGAGAGTGCGGCGGCGATGGCCGAGGCGATCGGTCTCGATGACCCTGAGACGCGGCAGAGCGCAGAGCGCCTCGATCGCATCATGGCCACCGCCTTCTTCGAACCGAGCACGCGTACGAGGCTCTCCTTCGAGAGCGCGATGCTGCGACTCGGCGGCGGCGTCCTCGGATTCGCCGATCCGGCGGGATCCTCGGTCTCTAAGGGCGAGAGTCTCGCGGACACGGCTCGAACGTTGAGCGGCTACGCCGACGTGCTGGTGATCCGTCACCCGAAGATGGGGGCCGCGAAAGTCGCCGCTGACGCTGCCACGATCCCGGTGATAAACGCCGGGGACGGCGCGCACTCCCATCCCACGCAGACCCTCACCGATCTGTTCTGCATCATGCGCACTAAGGGCCACTTTGATGGCCTCACGGTCGGGCTGATGGGCGATCTCAGATACGGTCGCACCGTACACTCACTCGGGCCCGCCCTGTCCCGCCTCGGTTCACGCATCATCTGCATCTCACCCGAGACCCTCTCGATGCCGCAGCGCCACCTCAGCCAGATCGAGGATACCGCCGCTGAACCGCCCGTCTCAGTCAACGCTATCGACGAGGTGCTCGATGAACTCGACGTGCTTTACGCGACCCGCGTGCAGATCGAGCGCTTTTCCGAAGAGCAGCAGGCCAACGCGCGCGAGATTGCGGCCGATTTCGTCATCAACGCCGCCCTGATGGACCGCGCGCCTGAGGACATGATCCTCATGCATCCGCTCCCGCGGGTCGATGAGATCGATCCGGAGATCGACGATGATCCGCGCGCAGTTTACTTCGAGCAGGCTCACGGAGGCGTGGCAGTGCGCATGGCGCTCGTGGCGCACCTGCTCGGCCTGATCGAACAGCCCCGAGACGGCTTCCGTGGCTTTGCCACGCCGCAGGAGCGGCCCGAAGAGGGAGCGCCCGGACGCGCCAGGACGAACGCCGGTGCGGGCGAGGCGAAGGAGGTGCCCGCTCCGGCCGATGTGGACTGCCGCAACGTTCATTGTATCAGCAACGAAGAGCGTTTCGTCTCGAGCTTCTTCAAACGACTGTCCGGCGGTCGCCTTGCATGCGGTTACTGCGAGGAGCCCGTCGAAGAAGCGCAAACGTGAGCACAGGCGCCGGCCCGTCCGGCCCGCTTTGAAAAGATCACAAACAGGAGGTTAGTCTAATGCCCGATCAGCATCCCGATTATCAGCCGAAGGTAGATATCCCTCAGGTCAAGAAGGTCGCGCTCGCATTCTCGGGCGGCCTCGACTCCACGCTCGCGATCAAGCTGCTCTCGGAGTACTATGGCGCTGAGGAGGTCCTTGCCGTTACCGTAAACGTCGGCCTCACCGATCAGGAGATCGAGGACTGCCGCTCGAAGGCCGAGCAGGTCGGTGTCCCATGGGAGATGATGGAGGCCACCGACGAGTTCGCCAACGACTGGGTCGCCCGCGCCATCCGTGCCAACGCCGACTATCTCGGCTACCCGGTTGCCACCTCGATGACCCGACAGCTCATCGCCCGCCGCGTGGCCGAGTACGCCGTGGAGCAGGGCTGTGACGCCATCTGCGAGGGCTCGACCGGCAAGGGCAACGACCAGTACCGCATGGCGAACGTCTTCGCCATCTTCGCGCCAGACCTCGAGGTCATCGTGCCGGTGCGCGAGTTCGACTTCACCCGCCAGCAGGAGAAGGAACTCTGCGACTACTACGGACTCCCCTACAAAGCAGGCATCGGCGACGATCTGACCATGTGGTGCCGCTCCATCGGCTCGGGGGAGGTAGACAACCTGCAGATGCGCATCCCCGAGGAAGAGTACGTCTGGTACCAGTTCCCCGAGAATGCGCCCGATGAGGCTCAGGAGGTCACCGTCGAGTTCGAGGCCGGCATCCCGGTACGTGTCGATGATGTCAGCGGCCTGGCGAACATTATCCACTACCTCAACGAGGTCGCCGGGAAGCACGCGATCGGTAAGATCGACATGTTCGAGGACGGGCTGATCGCACTGAAGTCCCGTGAGGTCTACGAGGCTCCGGCGGCACAGGTGATACTCAAGCTGCACCGAGATCTCGAACAGCTCTGCCTCACCAAGGAGCAGGTGCAGAACAAGCCCAACATCGAGCGCCTCTGGGCCTACCAGGTCTATCACGGCGCATGGTTCCACCCCTTCACCGACGACTGCGCCGCTTTCATCGAGAACTCGCAGTCCGTGGTCAACGGGAAGTACGTGGTCTCGCTTTACAAGGGCAACATCGACATAGTCAGCCGCGAGTCGGACAGCGGTCTCTTCGCGCCCGAGCTTCGGTCGCTGGCGACCTCCGACTTCACGCAGCCTGACTCCGGCCCGGCCACGAAGATCCACGCGCTGCAGTACAAGATCGTCAGCAAGCGCGGAATCCCTTTCCTCGAGGACGAGGACAGATGAGCCGGCAGATCACGCCACCAATTCGGTAGCGCACGCTTCACGCGGCAACGGCCGTCGCGATCTACGTGACGGCCGTTGCTCGTATTCCACTTGCGAACCCGGGGAGACCCCGCACCAGCCCACATCACCACCTCGCCTCAAAGCTCGATCTCCATGCCGTCGCGCGCGATAGTGAACGGGAAAGAGAGGTGTTCGAAGCACATCTCGCGCAGCATATCCTCCCCGGCGCCGTGATACGGATCCCATATGTGCGTGAGCAGCAGCTTCGCGATCGGCCTGTCGGCGAGCCACGGCAGCACATCCTCGGGGCGGATATGCGTCATCTCCATTATCAGAAGATCGAGAGGATCCGCAACGAGGCGGTCGAGGTAGCGAAAGTCGCGCGGCAGATCGCCGCTGAAGCCGACGCGCTTCCCCTCCACCTCCATCCGGTAGCTGAATGCCTGTCCGTGATTCGGATAGCCCCGCTCGGCGTACTGCTGACCCAGATTCTCCAGATGCCCACTGGGCAGAGCAGTGACCGAAATCCGTTCATCCTCATAGCACGGCCCCTCCTGCACGCCGAAGAGTTCGAGGTTGAACGGACGGAGTTCTGGCGCGATGTAGAGCATCTCGAGGTACGCCTGCATGCGGTCAATGCCTTCCGCGGGAAGACAGTAGGTTACGGTCTGCTCCTCCTTGCGGCCGTGCTTGAGCATGTTGGTCAGTTGCGCAAGCCCTCCGACATGATCGGCGTGCAGGTGCGTGACGAAGAGTGCGCGGAAGTCCCCCAGGTCCTTCCCCGCGCGCCGGCAACTGCCTGCGACCGGCTCTCCGCAGTCAACGAGATACGAGAATCCTCCGGTCTCAAAGAGCGTTGCGGTGTTGTTACGGGTCATGGTGTGACTGCCGTGACTGGTGCCGAGCGTGGTAATGAGCATGGAGACATGGCCTTTCATCGGTGGCTGTGAGCGCGGTGAAGATTGACCGCGGTGGGGGAGATGACCTGCCCTGCCGGAGAGCGGGAAGGCAACACGCCTTTTCCTGCTGGTGAACTCAGACCACCCTCGGCCGAACCGGTCTTCTCAGTTCGGAGACGATGCCTCACCGCACCGGCGTCCACCAGGCTTCATAAAGCTGATCGTAGTTTATGTTCGCAACGTGCCCGTCCCCGAAAAGCACGTTCCATCGGCCCTCACGATGCGTGTCGCCTCCATGCCACGAACCGTGCCCGTCCATCATTACATTCGTCTCCACGGGACGGCGCAGCAGCGATGGCCCCAGGCGCTCGAAAGCCACCTCAGTGCGCCAGTGATAGCTGCTCCCGAGGGCGTCGAAGGCCGACGGGCTGGCGTCGAGCGGGATAGAGGTGCCCTCCAGATGGTCGTAGCCGATGTCCGAGGGGCAACGGAACACTTCGCGGCTTGCTGTGTAGGATTGCAGGACATCGATCAGACGGGGCATATCCGCAAGCTTCGACTGCCACTCAGGGTGCGGGGACCATATCTCCGGCACGTGTGTATCCGCCGAATCCTTCGCCCACGGATACAGGTCGCGATAGTCGGAGGCATACATCTCCAGAGCCAAACCGAGTTGTCTGAGGTTGCTGATACACTGCGTGCGCCGTGCACTGGCCCGGGCGCGACCAAGCACCGGAAAAAGGATTGCGGCCAGCACGGCGATGATCGCGATGACTACCAGCAGTTCGATGAGAGTGAAACCATTGCGGGTCATTGTCCTGCACCACTCTCTGTCAGACCTGCCATCTCCTTCGGATCGAACGGCAGATGGTTGCCCCGCATCTCGGCCACGAGACGGAAGCGCCGTCGGTGAATCGGGCTCGGACCGAGCCGCCTGACTGCTTTCCTGTGCTCGAGGGTCATATACCCCCGATTACACTCTAAACCGTACCCCCGGTAGATGAGCGCGAGCCGCTCCATCATGCGGTCGCGCATTACCTTGGCGAGGATCGAGGCCGCGCCAATTCGTGGCGAGCAGGCGTCTCCGCCGATGAAGCAGCGGTAGGGCACCTGAATCCCCCGAGGCTCGAGGCCGTCGATCAGCGTGAAGTCTGGCCGGACCCTCAGGCCCTCAAGAGCGCGGCGCATCGCGAGACAGGTCGCTCCCCAGACATTGAGCCGATCGATCATATCCGGCTCGACCACGCCGATGGCCCAGGCGATTGAACTCTGTCGAATCTCCTCACAGGCCTCATTGCGCTGTTCGACCGAGAGCGTTTTCGAGTCCGCGGCCATCGTCGGCACAGTATCCGGACTGATGATGACCGCTGCAGCGACGAGAGGACCTGCCATTGCGCCTCGCCCGACCTCGTCAACGCCCGCCACAAGCTCATAGCCCTGCGCGAATGCCCATTCATCGGGCTCACCGAACCCGTATTGCGTCTCCTGCTCGACCGTCATCGCCTGCTCCCGGACACTGCTCTCACCTGACGGACTCCTACCTCATTTCCGCAAACTTGTAAAGCCCGAACCGGTGCAGGCCGATTCGGGCTGTGAGACTGCTTCGTTATCCCGCAGCGTGTCAGCGGAGTATTCCGATACGATGCGGCGGCCAGAAGACCACCATCGCTCTTCCAAGCACGTTCTCCTCAGGCACGAATGGTTCGGGACGCCACTGTCCGGTATTCGGATCGAACTCGCCCCAGCGATGACTGTCGTTGGAGTCATTGCGGTTATCCCCGAACAGTACATACTTGTCATCCGGAACCAAAAGAGACTCGCCGGGATTGTTGGGATCAGGCCAGACATAGCGCGGACGCTCCGCCAGGTACGGCTCTTCAACTCGCTCCCCGTTACGGTGGAGCGCACCGTCCCAGACGGAGATACTGTCACCGGGTGACCCCACTACTCGCTTGATGAAGTCCTTGTCCGATACCGAGGCGGCCGGGGGCGCGTTGAACACGATAATCTCATCCGGTTCGGGATCGCGGAAGAAATACACGAACTTGTTCACGAGGATACGATCGCCCACATCGAGTGTTGGAATCATCGATCCCGACGGGATGTAGAACGCCTGGATCACGAAGGGGCGAAGCAGGCAGAACACAAGCAACGCCGCTACGAGCCCTGAATCGACGAACTCGAGGATTGTCGCGCGTACTGACCTCCCCGCGGGGATGTAGGGCACCGCCACCCGCATGGCGACGATCACCGATATCAGACCGACGATCTCCCACGGATTGTCGAAGGCGAGAAGTGTCTGCGCTCCCTCCAACTTATTCCTCGCTATTCTCGGCGGTTGCTTCCTCGCCTGTCGGCTCCGTGATGGATTCAACTTCCTCCGATATCTTAGCCGCCACCCGGTCACGCACGCGCGCCCCGCGTCCGATGCGCTCTCGGAGGTAGTACAGCTTCGCGCGTCGCGGATCTCCGGCACGCGTAACTTCCACGCTGTCCACGATAGGTGAGTGCAGCGGGAATACGCGCTCAACCCCCACCCCGTGGGTCACCCTGCGAACCGTGAATGTCTCATTGAGGCCGCTGCCCCTGCGCGCAAGCACCACGCCCTCAAACGACTGCAGCCGCACGCGCTGCTCCTCTCCTGTTCCCTCGATCACCTTGACCGCCACGCGGACGGTATCGCCGGGTTGGAAGTCGGGCAACTCGTCCTTCTTGTTCTCTTCCTCTATCTGTCTCAGCAGGTCCGTCATCTCACTTGCTCCTCACTGATGCCGGCCGTCTAACCGGCCTCTGGTTCATTGTTCTCGGCGATAATCCGCAGGAGAAGCTCTCTGTCCTCCTGGTCAAGCTCTGCTCTGGCCAGCAAATCCGGTCGGCGGCGGAGGGTTCTTCTCAGTGACATTTCCCGTCGCCAGCGGCGCACACGTGCATGATCGCCCTCAAGCAGGGCCTCGGGCACCTTCATCCCTCGAAACTCCGGCGGCCGCGTGTAATGCGGATGTTCGAGCAGGTCGTCTTCGAAGGATTCCTCCTGGGTCGAGGCCTCATTCCCGAGCACCCCGGGGAGCAGCCGGACGACCGCATCTACCAATATCAGTGCAGGCAACTCTCCACCGGTCAGTACATAATCACCGACCGAGATCTCGTCGGTTACCACGGCCTCCCGGGCACGCTCATCAACGCCCTCGTAGTGGCCGCACAACACAATCATCTGCTCGAGCCGCGCCAGCCGCCTGACATGTGCCTGGCTCAGTGTCGCACCCTGCGGCGTCATCAGGACAACTGCGGCGTCATCGGCGGCAATCGTGTCCTCAACACAGGCGACAAGCGGTTCGGGCTTGAGCACCATCCCCGCACCGCCGCCGTAGGGGGTGTCATCAACGACGCGGTGACGATCGGTCGTCCAGTCGCGCGGATTCCTGATGCCGAACTTCACCGCGCCCGCAGAACGCGCCCGCGCCATGATGCTGAAATCAAGCGCGCACTCGATGACTTCCGGAAAGAGCGTCACAACATCCACGCGCACGCCGATATCGCCTACTCGATAAGCCCCTCTACCTCTTCGATCACGATTCTGCCCTGTTCGAGGTCGATCTCCTGCACTACGCTGTCGATTACGGGGATCAGCGCCTCATCGGTTTCATAGATGTCGTTTGCACCGGTGCGCAGAATATTTCGCACCTCACCGAGATCGCGTCCCCCGCTTGTGACGACCCGTAATCCGATTATCTGAAAGTCGTAGTATGATCCCTCGGGCAGCGGAGGTATGTCGGCGCGCCGGATCCTAAGCACATGACCGCGAATCTCCTCCGCCTGATCCCGATCGTTGACTCCCGCCAGCTTCACGATGCAACGGTTGCCTACGATCCCTTTGACGCCCTCCACGCGCGCGCGCTCAGGCCCCCCCGGCCCGACGATTTCGAGTGCGGGCCAATCCGGCAGACGCTCGGGAAAGTCCGTGTTAAGGTCGACCCAGACGTTCCCGTCGAGACCATGGGGCTTGACCACGGTGGCAAGCTCCACGTGGTCGCCGCCCGCCTCGTCAGACAAGCTCGATGGGGGAGGACTCTTCTTCGTCAATTCTCGGGGACACCTCTTGCGCGTCTTCAGGGCTGATGCCGCCCTCAGTCTCACGGATCTCAACGACTTCGTCGTCCTTCACGACGATCTCGACGCCCCGCAAGGCGGTCTGAAGGTTATCCCCGACCGAGATCTCAACATCGCTCTCAACTGTACCGCGGATGATCTCGGTGCCCTCCTCCAGCTCCGCCACCTGGCGCTGGCGCTGGATGATCTGATCCTTCGCCTGTCGGAAGCGGCGCTTCTCAGCCTCGATCTGCTGACGCACAGCCATCGCCTGCTGTATGTCACTCTTCTGCAGTTCGGAAACATATTGTCGCGCTCCGACATCGAGCTGTGTCAGACGCTGATCGACCTGCTCGATAGCCTCTTCAAACTCGTTGTCGAGTTCTTCTTTCAAACCTTCGGTGACGATCGCGCGCAATATGACGTCTCGTTTGATTGTCACGGAATCGGCCATTGTGGATCCTCCAGGCCGGCATCGGCCGGCAAATATTCTGTTCTCCTCCCGGCGTTCGAGCGACGGATGCCGCCGGGTCAGGAGAGTATCTCAACGGTGGCTCTGCGGTCGGCTCTGGTGGCGGCAGCCTTCACGACGGTGCGCATTGCGTTGGCGATGCGCCCCCCCTTGCCGATCACCTTACCGATGTCCTCCTCGGCCACCGAGACCTCGTAAACGACTATTCCTTCCCCCGCGACCTCATTCACATGCGCCTGTTCGGGGTGGTCAACCATCGATCGGACCATTAGCTCCACTAACTCGCGCATCAAATATGCCCCCGATGGTGAGCGGGTATTGAATGTGAGTGTTGGGAGGTGCGCTACGATGCTGCCGACACTGAGTGTGCTATTCCGTCTCGTCGGCGTCCTCGGCAGCTTCAGCGTCTGCCTGGGCGGTCTGCTCAGCGTCCTCGGTCTCTGCTTCGTCGGATGCCGTCTCCGCGCTCTCACAGTCGGGGCCTTCGACTACCCCGGCCCGCGTGAGCAGCGACTTGACCGTGTCGGTCGGTATCGCGCCGACGCCCAACCAGTATTCGACCCGTTCCGCGTTTACCTCCAACTGAGGGGCCGAACCGGCAGTGCTGTAGTAACCGAGTTCCTCGATGGCGCGCCCATCTCTCTGTTTCCGGCTGTCTGCAACTACTATGCGGTAATGCGGGTCATGCCTGCCGCCGAATCTCTTGAGACGAATCTTTGTGGCCAAGCCTGCGTCTCTCCCTTCGGCCTCCAGCTACTTGAGGCCTATGCTCATATTGCCGATCTGAGCTTTGCCGCCGCCGGTCAGTTGCTTCATCATCTTCGACAGTTGGCGAAACTCCTTGAGCATGATATTTACGTCCTGAACTGTTACGCCGCTTCCTGTAGCAATACGTCGCTTGCGACTTGCGTTGAGCACACCTGGATTGTGCCGCTCCTGGGGCGTCATCGAGTTGATGATCGCCTCGACGCGGTCGAGCTCTCTCTCATCAAGATCGGCCGCTCCGACGTCGGGCATCTGTTGGGACATGCCCGGGATCATCTTCATGACCTGATCGAGCGGCCCCATCTTCCGAACATTACGCAGGTGGTCGCGGAAGTCCTCAAGATCAAACTGAGCGGTCATCAGCCGCTCCTGGAGCTTCTGCGCCTCCTCCTGATCGACGGCGGCTTGCGCCTTTTCTACCAGTGTCAGCACATCACCCATGCCGAGGATGCGCGAGGCCATCCGGTCGGGATGGAAGGTCTCGAGGGCGTCGAGCTTCTCACCCAGTCCCACCAGTTTGATCGGCTTCCCGGTCACGGCACGGGCGGAAAGCGCAGCACCACCTCGCGCGTCACCGTCGAGCTTCGTCAACACGAGGCCGTCCAGTTCGAGTGCCTGCTGGAACTCGTCGGCGACGTTCACGGCCTCCTGGCCGGTCATCGCATCGACTACGAGCAGCACCTCAGGATCATCGACGACCTCGGCCTGGGCCGCAAGCTCCTCCATCATCTCGTTATCGATGTGCAGGCGCCCGGCGGTATCCACGATGACCACGTCGTAGGCCTTCGACCGCGCGTGCGAGACCGCTGCTTCGGTTATTCGGACCGGCTCTCCCTCGCCGAGAGTGAAGACCTCGGCATCCACATCTTCGCCGACCTGCTTGAGCTGCTCGATGGCGGCGGGACGATAGACGTCGGTCGCGACAAGTAGTGGGCGGCGCCCTTCCTTCTGAAGTCTGTGCGCCAGCTTCCCGGCCGTGGTAGTCTTACCGCTCCCCTGCAGGCCGCACAGCAGAATGACCGTCGGCGGTGCATCGGCGAACTGAATGTCCGCTTGCTCCGAGCCGAGGAGGTCCACCAGCTTGTCGTGGACGAGCTTGACGAGTTGCTCGGTGGGGTTGAGGCCCTCGAGAATGTCCTCGCCCAGCGCCTCGGTCTGAATGTCCCTGATGAAGTCCTTGACGACGTTGTAGTTGACATCCGCCTCAAGCAGCGCCATCTGCACTTCTTTGAGGCCTGAGCGAATATCCTTCTCCCTCAGCTTGCCGCGTCCACTGAGCTGTTTGAAGGTCTTCTGAAGTCGCTCGGTCAGCGTCTCAAACAAACGTCGTTACCTCCGAACACGTCTTATCAGAACGCAGGATATGCCTGTACATTGCGATAGACAGAACGGGGCCGGACCTCGAAACACAGCGGATCCGGCCCTTGCAGACTCTATCGTCCACTATCAATGCACGATTATAATGCCACGACCCGCCACCTGTCAACTGTGGTGACAGCAAAGCAGCGTCGCATCACGCCAGCGCAAGTTCGGTTCAGGGCCGGTCACTCAAGGTGGGTAAGTGCGCCCACGTTGCGTTGGCGCCCCCTGGCCTGTGACTGCTCTCGGTGGTCGCTGAACGAGGTTGTCCGTCCAAAGGACTGAGAGCGCCCGACAGTCGAGTGTCGGGCGCCGCCCATCATTCAGTTCGGCCTACCACATGGATGTTGCGTCGTCCGACGGAGCCGCCTTCGTTACGATGACGTTGGCGGCGCGGGGCCCCTTGGCATCATCCTCGACATCGAACTCGACTTCCGAGCCTTCGGAGAGGGACTTGTACCCCTCTCCCACGATGGCCGAGTAATGTACGAATACATCCTCGCCCTCCTCGCGTTCGATGAAACCGAAGCCCTTCGCGTCGTCGAACCACTTGACCGTACCGGTGGCCATTACGGCGTGCCTCCCCGTGGCATTTGGTGCGATTGCTCAAGTGTCAGGGGATAAGACCACTTTACTCGAACATCCGCACAACAATAAGCACTCATGGAGAGTATAATGGATAGTGTCGATGCGCGCAAGAGGTTGTCTTCCTTTAACCCGTTGAGATCAAGGTGGGTGTGTCGGCGAGGTGCGAGTGGTGAGTTCATCGTACGTGGGGCCTCGAGGTCTTCGGTATTCGCCCGATCGTGTCCCTGCAGCTTCAAGGCAGGGCAGGCGACGCAAGCGCGTGGAGCCATGCCTCCTTGCGCCTCTCGCACTCCGGAGGATTTGCTCGAAGCGGATTTCCCACACAATGGCCGGTCAGTCCCCACAGTCCCCTTCGACGCTGTGGCTGAACACCCACCAGTGCTTCAACCTTCGAAGATGCGTCCATGCGCTGCAGGCCGGGACCGACGATAATATGCAATTGTCAAAGAGCGCGTGCACCTGCGAGCCGGCTCGAGGAGAGGCATCGAAAGTTTTGCCCTCCATACTTAATGCATCCGGAGCAGGATTCTTTTGCTATGGATTCACCGGAATTCCGGTATTGCCACCAGATCATGAGGTGCGCGTGACATGTCGGGCAATTACGCAATAGATGGGACACAGTCGCCAGGTGGTCATCGAGCGCCTCCTTCGTGTCAATCTGGGAGGCCGAATCTTCTGTACAGGTGCGGTGATCCGGCATATGATGGAGCACCGCGGCAATACGTGCCAGATGATGAATGGGGGGGCCTGACCGGGAGATGGACGGAACTTCGGAACCATGCGGGCTTCCGAGGGTCTCAATACTGTGAATGGCATATGACTGTCCGGAGGTGGGTTGCATGGGCGCGCGAAGACGTATCAGCTTACGGCTGGTTACGGCCGTGCTGAGCGCAGTGGCGCTTCTCGCGGTTCAGAGCGGATCTGAAGGCTCCATACCTGTGTTTCGAGTGACCGAGGAGGACCAGGCTGTTGTCCGGGAGGTGCTCGCTCAGGAGGAGCAGGAGGAGCAGATCATCTCCCAATTGATTCAACTTCTGGTGCATGAGCAGTGGGGCGTACGCGAAACGGCGGCCGAGGAACTGAAGCGGCGTGAACTGGCCGAGCATCATCTGAGACGGCTCGAGGCGATAGTGTGGGCACTTCCGGCCAGTGCGTTCTCGAATACGCCCATGCAGCCCAACATCAGGCCTGGGGATCCCATTGCCGCCCAGCAACCATGGGATGTGCTCGAACACGCCCGTACCGACGGGAAGCCGCTCGAGGAGCAGATTGAGTGGTATGTGAAGCACATGCGTGGCGACGGCCCGTCTGGGTCATCCAGGGGCGCTGCCGCGGCCAGAGGGCTGATCAGGATCGGTGAGCCGGCTGTGCCGCGGTTGATCCGCGCCCTCAAGCGTGAGGGCACCCCGGCGCAACTGAAGAGTGTGTGGGCTCTGAGGGATATCGGAACGCAAGATGCCTTTGACGCCGTCGAGCGCTGGGCGTTGGTCACTCTTGAGGGAACCGACGATCCTCGTATCTTGAGCGCTGCAATCAGCGCTCTCCGCAGCATCCGTTCGACTGAGGCGTTCGAGCCGCTTGAGCGCATGCTCTGGGAGCATCTGGAGACAGGTCAGGCGTCCGGAATTATCCACGCCCTTTCGGACATCGACCCAGAGCGGGCCCGGGAGCCGCTCAGTCGCATTCTCGCAGAGTATCCGCGTGATCCTGAGGGTCCCTGGCGGCATAGTCCTTACGTTACTGCCGCATTGAGCCTTGCCCGCCTCGGCCACGAAAGTGGTTGGCTCGCGCTGGAAGATGCCCTGGACTCGCCTGTGTACAATGTCAGGCGCCAACTCGCGTTCGCACTCAGTGCCACCGGGGACGCCCGCGCTCGACCGCTGCTGATGCGGCTCGCCGAAGATGAGGACGAACAGATCGCGTCTCTAGCCGCCAGCCAGTTGCGGAATCTTGAACGTACTCTTCAGGATTGAGCGGAGAGGAACTGCGTCAGGCTCCAGTCTGATGAGAACGGACTGTGACCGCGATGGACGGTTGACGTGGAACTTCAGGCAGGCGCTGTCGTGGTGGGGCGCGGGGGCATCGGAAGAGCAGGTTGCTTCGGTCTCACATACCGAACTCGATGCGGAGTTTGACGCGAATACGCAAGCCCAAGTGACGGTGTCTTACCGATCTGCAGCGTGAGGACCATCCCTGCTGTGTCAGCTTCACCCGATCACCGCGGAATTCCGTCGCCTCATCCTGTAAGAGGCGCGAGGCCGATTTCACGAACGGACCACCATTCAACTAACGACGAAAGCGAGGCGGGGCAATGATAGTTCATCTGGACATCGATGGAGAGCGGAAGGAGAAGCTCATCAGGATCTCCGGCACAGTTGACAACCAGTTTGCGCTGGCAGGGAGGTGGCTGCGGGGCAACCTGCACTGTCACCTTGAGGAGGGCAGATGGGTAGACAGCGCGGCGGGCATCTATCGCGACCTCGGTTACGACTTCCTGGCGGGCATGGATCACGATAAGACAACCCCACCCGATGCGCCGGGGGAGCTGCTCGTCATTCCGGGGGCGGAGATGTCTCCCGGGCATCTGCTGGTGTTTGGGCTGGATGACGTGTCATTCCTTCGCGCGAGGGCAGGAGAGCGCGCAGAATCTACGGCAGAGATGATCGTCCGCGCGAAGGAAGAGGGCGGCTCGTGCTACCTGGCGCATCCCCTATGGGGTGGATGGACGCGGGAGGAGCTTGAGATTCTGTGCGATGCGGGTCTTGACGGTATGGAGATTGTGAACTCGAGCAACTGGAAGAGCGGCGATACGGTAAGCTCCGACCAACTCTGGCATATGATGCTTGACCCGACGACGACACTTTCCGCTATCGGCGGAGACGACGCCCATGGTCCTGACAACGTCAGGGATGGCGACGGAATACAGGCCATCGCTCGGGCGCGTCTGGGCTGGACGGGTGTCCTGGCCGAGGAAGCTTCGGTTCGGGGAGTGCTTGATGCCCTGCGAGCAGGACGCACCTATGCATCCGAAGGCCCTGAGTTTCGCTCCGTTGAACTGCGACCGGACGGCAAGCTGATCGTGCGGTGTTCGCCCTGCGTGGCCTGCCATTTCCGGGGGAGGCAGCGAGGCTACGGGGGACGCAGTGCATTTGCGCCCGACGAGCAGGGAGTGGCCGAGGAGTTCGTCTTCGACTTCGCCATCAACGGATATCGGGTAAAAGACCACCTCATCGTTATACTGGAGGATGAGAGCAGGAGAAAAGCGTGGCTGAGCCCCCTTCGGCTGGATCTGAGCATTCAGGCCCGGTCTGAGGGATGACAGATAAGCCCCTCTGATCCGTGGATTGTTCGACGAAGCGGGCCTTCCTCGGGAGAGACGTCAGACCCGACCGGGCGGCTGCCCAGATCGCGTTGAGACGTTGGATGGTTGGAAGGCACCGTCCGGGCTCAGCATCAGGATGATCTTCGCCCTGGTCGCCGCCGCACTGGCCATCGCCTCGGCCGGCAATGCCTGAAGAACCTCCCCCGATCGGAACAGTCGAAACTGTACGCTCCAATTGATAGTCTCTTCATCGAAGCCGTCCTCCCGGATGCGAGTTCGTCAGTCTGGGCCTGCCTCCGGGAATCTGGGGCGGCTGCATCTGGCCTGACGTATCACGAACGGTTGATAGCGAGCCATGAAGGAGTGTCCGGCAGCGGCGCGAAGTAACCGTCTGATCGAGAGAATAGGCCATAGTATAGTAGTGAAGCAATCGGAGGGTATCACAATGGCGTTGACCGTGGCGTTCGTGGGAACCGGTAAGAAGCGCGAGGAGAAGTCGGTCAAGGGTTATGCAATGGCGTACATGCATGCAGAGGGCTATGCGGCACTTGCTGATGTCGAGATGGTGGCGGCATGCGATCTCGTCGAGGAGAATGCGCGGGCCTTCGCTGATGCGTGGGGTATCGAGGCAACCTTCGAAGACTATCAGGAGATGCTCGCTCAGATCGAGCCCGACATCGTCAGTATATGCACCTGGCCGCACCTGCACGAAACAATGGTCGTGGACTGCGCGCGTGCCGGAACGGGCCTGATCTACTGCGAGAAACCGATGGCCGACACGATCGGCGGGGCGCGAAGAATGGTGCAGATCTGTGATGAGGAGGGCACGATGCTGTGCTTCAACCACCAGCGGCGTTACGGCGCCCCCTTTCGCATCGCGAAGGAGATGCTCGACGACGACCAGATAGGTGAGCTTCAGCGTATCGAGTGGGGCGGAGCCAACATCTATGACTATGGCTCGCATAACTTCGACATGGCGCAGTACTTCAACGATGAGACGCCGCCGAGTTCAGTTATGGCCCAGGTTGACTATCACACCGAGTGCCTGTGGTTCGGTGCGCACAATGAGAACGCCTGCCTGGCACTCATTGAATACGAGAACGGGGTGCAGGGCCTCGTTGCGGCCGGAGATGTGCAGAACGCAATCGGCTGTCACAATCGCCTCATCGGTTCCGAGGGCATGATAGAACTCGGTAGTCACGCAGAGGGTGCGGGCGCGCTGCGGGTGCAGCGATTCGGAGAGGGAGGCTGGGAGAATGTGGACACCGCAGGCGAGGGCATGCATGCTCAGGAGTACATCAATCGCGCTATCGCCGACTCAGTTCACGCCTTCCGTGATGGCGGCCGTTCGATGATGGATGCACATAACGCCATCCACGGCACAGAGGCCATCTTCGCGTGCTGGGAATCTGCCCTGCAGCGCGCTCGCGTCGATGTTCCCATTGAGTCGGAAGACAATGCGCTGAACGCCATGGTCGAAGCCGGCGCACTCGATCCGAAGCCGGAGGCCGAGAGCGAGTAAGCCTCGCAGACAGGACTCGGCCGCCGGAACTAACTGGGGCTTCGAACGGTCCAGCTTGAGTGAGCAAAACACATGACTTTCGCAACTGCCGGGAGGCCGGAAGATGCACCATCTCAGGAGCATCACAATCGCCGCACTTATCGTCCTCGCAAACGGAGCGTGGGCAGACTTGACTGTTCTCGACGAACCACTCTGGGTATTCCCGGGGCAGACATTCCGTATCGCGTTGCAGCAGCCCGTGGGATCGGGCGAACTTCGTGCAGTGTACCCCGATAATGTCGAGATGTTCGATCAGTGGGATCAGGACGATCGGCAGCGCTATTACTTCCGCGCGCTTGCCCCCGGGGACACACGGATCGAGTTCTCCGGACGGGCCGGGGAGCTTACTATCGAGGTGCAGATAATTCCCTGGAGCGAGGTCTATGAGCCGCGCGAGTATGAGGGCGTACAACTGCCGCGTCTGTGGCCGATGGATGGCGATATTGAGCAACTGAAGCCGGGGCGGACCATCCACACTGATGATGAGATCGCGCGGCTGCGAGAGTCAGGACGCAGCCCGGGGGAGATCGCCCGGCGCTGGGTCGAGAAGAGCGATCAGGAGATCTGGGACATTATCCCCGGGCCGGACATCCCCCGCACCTGTCTCATAGTGCTGGGGAGTCAGGAGCCGGATCGGGGCGTCGGGAAGGGCTGCCCGGTGTGCGGTATGGATATATACGAGGGGCGCAGCGGGTTCTATCCCTGGCTTCTCGATCCTGATAATCACCCCTGGAAGGTGGGCTGTCCGGAGTGCGAGACATGGTTCCCTTCGAACGACTGGCACGAGGGGGACATGACCTCAGGGCCCTTCCCCGATGACGGCTGGGGATGTGAGCCGCTGGAGCCGGTATCAGGCGAGAGCGGTGAGCCCTGGCGGTGGCCGTTCATCGCCTACTATCATCAAACTCAGGCGTACATGCGATCGTTCACTCCCGGCATCCTGCAGTCGGCGGAGGCCTACGTAATCACGGGGGATGAACGTTACGCGCATGCCGCAGGCGTTGCGCTGGCGCGTTTCGCCCAGGCACACCTGGGCATGAGCCTGAATCTGAATCAGCGCAAGATGGTCAATCGCAACGGGATCTATCGCGGTCCGGTCGGTGCGCCGATCCGTGGACGCTTCACCACGCTTGCCAGCAGCTTCTCCTACATTCAGCCGAACTGGGACACCCCGCGCATGGAAGACGCGATGCGGGCGTACGACCTGATCTATGACACCATCAGCGAAAACGAGGCCCTCGCCGAGTTCGTCCGCGCGCAGCATCATCCCGAGATCGAGACTCCGGCGGATCTTCATCACTTCCTGCATGCCGGGATCATCCGCACCTGTGCGCAGTACGGCATCGATAACGCTGTGTCACGCAACTGGCCGATGCAGGAGCGCATGATCGGCACGATGGCGTTGGGGCTGGGTAGTTCACAATCGATGGAACTGGTCGACTACCTGCTCAACGATCGGCCGGGGCTGCGTTATGCTTTGACCAACATGTATCTGAGAGACGGTGCCGGTTACGAGACGGGCAACTACAATCGGATCAAGGTGCGGTACATGGCGGGGCTTGGGGACCTGTTCGGACGGATCGCTGACCTGATGCCGGAACTCTACCGGCCCCCGGTATTCGTCTCACCTGTCGAGGATCCGAAGTTCCGCCAGATCTACGACTTCCCACTCGATGCATCGCTGATCGGCCGCACCACCGACGATGTCGGGGATGCGAGCGCACCGCGCACCGACCCCTATCCACCGCGCCAGGGCGCGCCTCTCACGGAAGGAGACTTCGCCCAGGCGTTCGAGTGGACCGGCATTGAGCGCTTCGCTCAGGCTGCCTGGGGGCCGGGCGGTGGTGTGCCCGACGTCATCACCGATCCCGATGTCGCCGCCGAGATCGAGCGTATCGGACGCGAGAAGGGCTGGATGGTCGATCTTGAGAGCGATGTGCTCGATGGCTACGGGCACGCCATCCTGCGCTCCGGAGAGGGCGATAGACAGCGCGCCTTCTGGCTGCGCTACGGTGTTGCGAAACAGCATCGCCACTGGGATATGCTCACAATGGGACTCGATGCCATCAAGCGAAAGTTCCTGCCCGAGCTTGGCTACCCCGTCGGGTGGACCTATGCAGGTGCGTGGGAGAACAACTGGGCCACGCATTACGGTACACACATCACCGGGGTGCGCTCCGCGGAGTTCATGATAGGCTCCGTGCAGACCTTTGCAGCAAGCAAACCCGCCCAGTACGCGAGGTCGCGCAGCGATACCCGCCTGGATGATCCGCGACCGTGGCGGGAACGGGCCATCGCGCTCGTGGACATCGACGAGCGCGACTGCTACGCGGTGACAATCGAGCGTGTCTTCGGCGGCGAGGAGCACACATGGTCTTTCCACGGCCCCAGCGGCCCCGCCGAAGTCTCCGGCGTCGATCTGACTCCACAGGATGGAGGTACCATCGCGGGCCCTGATGTGCCCTATCGCGACATGTCTTACGCGCCCGACGGCGACTCCGAAATGGTCAGCCTTGCCTTCATGCCCGATCCCATGGTCGGAGAGGCAACCGGGCCCTTCGAGATGAGCTTCGAACTCGAGGGACAGGACGGCGTTTACCTGCACTCAACGCACATACCGTCCTCCGATTTCCGCCTGTGGACTGCGGAGTGCGAGGCTCCCGGTGGCAGATCTCCGTACCGGGCCACCTGGTCGATCATGCAGCGCTCAGGCGATGGTCCGCTGAGCAGTCAGTTCACCACGGTCCTGGAGCCCTTCGAGGGGGAGCGGCGCGTGCGCTCAATCGAACCCATTGAGGTCAGCGGCGGCGCGGCGGGCGAGTTCGCCCCTGTCGCACTGCGCGTGGAGACGGATCTGTTCGTGGACACTATCGTTATTCAGCCCGAGGGCGGACACACCATCACGGTGGAGGGCGGCCTGCAGACAGATGCTGAGTTCGCCCTCTGGCGCGAGCGACGCGGAGAGCTTCAGTCCGCGGTGCTCGTTCGCGGCACGAGCCTGCGTGAGAGCGATGAGGGACTGACGCTCTCCCGGCCCGAGTACACCGGCGTAATCGAGTCATGCAACTGGCCCGAGCGGAAGATACTGGTGCGCATCGATGCGCCCCAGGAGCAGCGACTGCGCGCCGAGATCGCCGACGCCGATGGCGCGACTCTCGATGCGCACTTCGCCGGCATCACGCCTGCGGACGCATCCGCCGTGGTGGGGCGAATGGCTCATATCACGAATGAGAGCGGCAATCGTGCCACACATCGCATCGTGGCTGCACAGATGCGGGAGGATGGGCTTGAGCTTACACTCGACAAAGACGCGCGAGTCGCTGAAGGGCCGGTGGCGGAGATCGAGGACGGCAGGGTGCGATCCGGCGTCGACTTCGTGCTGAACATCTTCGGCTACTACGAGGGCAAGACCCTCGCCAACGAGGACAACAGCGCATGGTGGCGTATCGAGGACGTCGAGGGCTGGACCACCCCCGTAATTGACACCGAGCACGAGGGGGAGGTGCCCGAAGCCGTGTTGCGCGAGGCATTCACCGACAGGGCCGGTGACGGAGTCGCGCGCATGATTCTGTACAACTACGGCCCGGGCGACACAGTCACCATTCCGTGCTGGGCGGCGCTGTCGCGCAGAGATTGAGGCCCTGAAGCAGCCGGGAGGGTGATGAAGGGGCAGTAGCGGCGTTCCTACCTTACTCTCCGGGCCGACGACGATCGGCGGCGGTGTTGCCGTACCGTCGTGGGGGAGAGAGCCGCGGGCCCTTCAGGCCGTTTGCATTGCGTACGTGGAGATGGAAGGCCCGCAAACCCCTCGTCCCGGCAAACCGGGCGAGCAGGTGAAGGTCGCCCCTCCCGAACTCCCAGGGAAGTCAGTCCCGCCTGCGCGTGCTTCGACAAGGAATGCGACCAACTCGTGGACGCCATCAGGGAGAGGATGGAGGGGCGGCAGTGAAGGGGCTGTCCCACGGGGAAGCCTACCACGGCCATTGGAAGCCGTAGCGCAGTGAGAGGTTCGCCTCGCCATTCCAGTCTTCTGTGGCCCGGTAGCTTGCTTCCAGCACCACGCGCTGCTCGAGGCGCGTTCCCACTATCATTCCGCCGCCTATGTGCTCATCGTACCAGAAGACGGTGGGCCCGCCGTAGATTCCCCCGCGAGGTTGACCCCTCGTACCGAGAAAGCAGTATCTGACACCGAGCAGAAGCTTGTTGCCATAGAGGCCGAAATCCGGCGCCAATACGCCCGCGCCCGAACCCGAGAATGACAGGCCGACTGAGTTGCTGTCGGCCTCGAGGTCAAAGTTCAGCGAGGGTCCTATCCAGAAGTCAGCCCGCCACTCGTCCTCGGTATCCGAGGCCATTGCGGGCCCAGCACCAATGCTGACCGCCAGAGCAGCTACGAATGCGACTCTTAGCACGTCAACCTACCTCATTTCTACACGATCTCGTTGACATAAGCTCATGTTTCGGTTGGCAAACACAGCCGCTCCGCGACCCTCAGGAGATCATCCGCGCGTTCGATGCGCTCCTGCCACTCCGCGGGGATGGCGTCGATGCCGTTGTATGCGCCGGAGATCGCGCCCGCGATGCATGCCAGCGAATCGCTGTCTCCATCGGTATTCGCCGCGCGCAGGACCGTCGCGCGGTAGTCGTCCGGGCTGCGCAGGAAGCAGTAGAGCGCGCCCGCAACCGCCTCTTCCGCCACCCATGCCTCGCCCAGCAGCATCCACGCGTCTATGGGGGCGCACTTCAGCGCCTCCGGCACCCGCTGCAGATAGTCCGCGATCTCATCGCTGATCTCCTCGGTGAGGGCGACCGTCCGCTCCAGCATCCGCTCCGGCCGCTCGCGCTCAAGCGCCATGCTCACCAGCGCCGCGACCGCGACAGACCCCGCCAGCGCGCACGGGTGCCCGTGAGTTGCGAGGCTCTGGGCGATGCCCACCTCGCGGATGCGCTCGTAGTCGCCGGGCCACGCGAGGCCCACGGGCGCCGCGCGCATGGCGGTGCCGCAGCCCTTGCTGTGCGCGACCCCTGCCTCGCGCCACGGCCCACCCGCCGCGAGGTTGTGGCAGCCGGTCAGGCACGTATTGCCCGGAGCGCGATGGCCGCCGACCGGGTCGTCCGCCCATGCCACGAAGCTGCGCGCGACCTCGGACATGATCGCATCGAGCGGCGCATCGACGCCCGCCGCAAGGATTCCCTCGGCAAGCGCGAGCGTCATCTGGGTGTCATCGGTGAAATGACCCGCGGGCCACGTCCCGGCCTCGAGGTCCGTCACTCCCTCCGGGCCGAAGCGCGCGCGAATCTCGCCGAGGCTCAGGAACTCAGTCGGCATCCCGAGCGCGTCCCCGATGGCGAGGCCGAAGATGCAGCCGCGGTATGCCATGGAGCAGTTCAATGCCATCCCCCCCCGGATGATCGCATTTTTTCTCCTCCCCATGGTTTGAGATCCCAGGGATCCGGGTATCTACTACTGTGGATAGTAGAAGCATCGGTCCGCCCAACAATTCTCCGTATGCATGACGAAAGGATGAGGCACATGTTGCGAAGACTGCTCCCGATCGCAGGAATTGGCGTTGGTGCAGTCGTACTGCTGATCACCTCCCACGCACCCGTGGAGGCACGCGGGCGGAGGCAACCGGCTACTCGCTACACGACTCCCCATCATTATCAAAATCTGCCGCCCGGTCTTCAGAGGAAAGGGAAGATCCCTCCCGGTCATCAGAGGAGCAGAGGATTCATCCCACCCGGCCATCAGAGTAGAAGCGATCGCCACTATCACCGCACTCCAAGCTATCAGCCCCGCCCTGCGCCGAGGCGACCCGCCCCGCGTGAGGGATACGACATCATCCTCCGCAGAGATCGATATGGTACTGTCATCGGCTTCGAATACCGCAGACGACATTGACCGCCTCTGTATCCTCAGCTGATCCCGGGCCCCGGTGCGAAGCCGGGGCCTTTCTCCATGCATGCGACCTTTCGAAGCACCGCAACACGGTGCCGCTGGTTCAGGCAGACGTCAGGTGGTCAGATATGCTCATCGTACCTCTCGGCATATCTTCTGAAAACGAACGCCGTTTTCGGCATGCTTAGCCGGCCCACTCCGGATTCGGCTCGGGCAGGTCGGCTCCGATCTCGGCCCGCCATGTCTTCAGCTTCTCGTGCAGGTCACGGGTGACGTCCGGGTGCTTCTCCGCCACGTTATGTGTTTCGCTGACGTCGGCCACGAGGTTGTAGAGTTCGAGGCGCCCGTCCTCGTAGAACTCGATCAGCTTCCAGTCGCCTGCGCGGATCGATGACCCCGGCGTCCCGCCCTGATTCCCGTAGTGCGGGTCGTGCCAGAAGATCGCGTCACGGTCGAGCGAGTCGCCGCCGCGAAGCAGTGGCGCGAGGCTCAGGCCGTCCACATGCTGCTCGGGGATCAGGTCCGCGCCCGCCATCTCGAGCATCGTCGGGTAGAAGTCAGGCGTGGTCACCGGCACCGAGCAGCGGCTTCCCGGCTCGGTCACCCCCGGCCAGTGCACGATCAGCGGCTCACGGGTGCCGCCCTCGTAGGTCCAGCCCTTGCCTTCATGCAGCGGGAAGTTGCAGGTCGGCGCGCCCTCGGCAGTTGCGAGGCCTCCGTTGTCCGAGGTGAAGAAGACCACTGTATTGTCCGCCTGCCCCGCGTCCTCCACCGCCTGCAGCATCCTCCCGATGTTCTCATCCATCGACCAGACCATCGCCGCGTACTCGGGGTCCGACTGCAGCATGCGCCGCTGAATCCGTCTGTCGCGCTTGTGCTCGCACGGGAAGTGATCGCCCTCGACGAAGGGATCGATCTGATCGATCTTCAGCGACTCGGCCTTCTCACGGAAGCGCGCCACATGCTCAGGCTTCCCCTGGATCGGCGTATGCACCGTGTAGTACCACATGTTGAGGAAGAACGGGCGGTCCTCGGCGGTCTCCATGAGGTTGATCGCCTCATTCGTCAGGCGGTCGGTGAGGTATTCACCCTCCGGCCCGTCCTCCAGCATCGGGTTGCCCCACGGGCTGAAGTATCCGCCCTTCGACGCTCCCCAACTGCAGCCCGCGATATTCGCGTCATAGCCGCGATTATGCGGCCAGTACTTATCCTCGCCGCCGAGATGCCACTTGCCGACATGCCAGGTCTGATAGCCGCTGTTGCGCAGAGCCTCGCCGATCGTGTACTCCTCCAGCGGCATGTGGTCGAAATACTCAGGCTCAACGAGTCGCCCGCGGGCATGGCCGCCGATGAAGTTCGTCACTCCCACGCGCGCCGGGTAGCGACCGGTCTGCACACTGGCGCGTGTCGGGGAGCAGACCGGGCACGAAGCGTAGGCATCGGTGAAAAGCATCCCCTGCTCGGCGAGACTGTCGAGGTTCGGCGTCTCATAGAAGGTACTGCCGTAGCAGGACAGGTCTCTCCATCCGAGATCATCGATCAGGATGAATACTATGTTGGGTTGTGATTGGGGCATTATCGACACCTCTCACGGTAGTGGCGGGAGTAAAGGGGGCGACGACAGGAACCATGCCTGGACCGGTGTCAACCGCCCTCCACTTCGGTGATGATGCGGTTGAGGTTCATGACACCGTCGCGCACCGAGCCGAAGATGTCAGTGGGCAGCGAGATCTCCAGTGAGATAGTGCCGTCGTAGCCCGCGTCGCGCAGAATCGAGAAGATCAGCGGCCACTGCATGTCGCCCTCGCCACCAACGGTGGACCTGACCCACTCGTCGGCGCGAGTCCTGCGCCAGTTGGTTTCCTCTGCGTTGATCGGCTTTTCAGTGCGAATCTCGAAGTCCTTAATATGACAATGCACGACGCTCTCCGCAAACTGCCGCGTGGCCGCGATGTGGTCTTCACCATGGACGCTGCGGAAGTTGGTGGGATCGAGATTCACTCCGAAGTTGGGGCGGTCTACCAAGTCCAGCATCTTCGCAACCTGCGCGGTGCGTCCCAGGAGCATGCCGTGGTTCTCCACGCCGACGGTCACGCCACGATCAGCGGCCACGTCCGTGACCTGCTGCATCCCGTGGGAAACGCGCTCGATGACAAAGCCGATATCAGGGTTCTCCTGCTGCTCCTCAGGCAAAGTGGACTTAGGGTCAAGCCGCATCGTGTCGGTGCCGAGAATCTCGGCGATATCCAGCGCGAGGATGCAGTCGGCTACGGTCTCCTCGAACACGTCCTCGTCGTAAGCCGCGAAGTCGCTCTCAAGCGTGTAACAGGATACGCACAGATCATGGTCATCCAGCACTGTTCGCGCCTCTTCGGCCTGGTCCTCAATTGACAGATCGTCGGACCAGTAACGACTCAGCGGCTCGAAACAGTCCGCGTCTGTCTCGTTGCCTACGAACTGAATGCAGTCAATCGTGTCCATCTCGCCCGCGGTGAGCAGGCTGTTGAACACCCACTGGCATACTCCTGAGGTCATCTTTCGGCCTCCCATTTGCTGCGCGTGTCGCGGAACGAATGTCGGATCGGTCGTCTCAATATTCTCTCTCGGATGCACCATCCCTTCACTGACGGAGTTTCTGTCAACGGCTAATGGTAGCGGATTGACTGCGTGGCGCGCTCTCCCCTCTGCATGACCAGTGGCGGCCACCCCTGCGGACGACTACGCCCCGGCCCTCAAGTCGCTCCGAGGTCAGGACCGCCCGGGCCCGAAGGGAGCCCCCGGGGTGACCCTCACTTCCCGAAGTGACGCCGGGGAAGGGACTACTATTCCACCACCTCCAGCGGGACGCGCTGCGAAGATCATGACGCTCAGGCAGGAGTTATTTGCGCGCAGTGGAACTTCCTTGCGGCAAAGTAATCGGCAGGCACACGGGAGGCTTCACCATGGCCGATCGCAGACGAAGAATCGGCAGCGCGAACCGACGTGGCGGCTGCGGCACGTTGCTCCTCGTCATCAGCGGGATCATCATGCTCCCTGCGGGAGCCTACCTGATCTGGGATGCCGAAACACAACTGACCGACTATGGAGCGGACTTCGCCCGTATCGAGATGATGCAGCCTGAGGCAGCGCGTTCGGTCGAGGGCGAACTGGTGAAGGTGCAGGGACAGCCGGAGGGCGAATTTCTCGTAATCGACGAGTGGGAAGGAGAGGCGCTCTACCACCACAAGCTTGTCGAGGGTTACAAGCAGGATACGTCCGGGCACGATGAAGGGCCATCCTACAGGTGGCAGACCCTCAGCAGCAACCTGGAGTGGGTTGCGAGCTTTACTATCGATGGGATCGAGATTCAACCTGCAGAGGCTCATCCGGTGGGGCGCGAAGTGGTTCATTCAGTTTACCGGAAGACGGGCGAGCGGGTATTCAGTCCGGTCACGGAGCGAGTCAGCCCCAGCGTCGGTGATGACCGCATCAACATTGAGATACTCGATGCCGCAAAGCCCGTCGTCGTCCTCGGGGAGATCTCTGGCGGCGTGATCGCGGGCGGTACGCGCTTCGTCGTCAGCACGCAGAACGAGGAGCAGACCCTTCAGACACTCAAGAGCGAATACGGGAGAGAGAAGTGGAGGAACAGAGGCTACGCGGCGGTATTCCTCTTCATGGGGCTGGCCTGTATCCTCATAGGCCTGCAGCTGGCACTCGGCAAGCTCCCGGTCGTCGGCGACCAGTTCTCCTGGGGTACCACCGGTCTGGTGCTGGTCGTCACAATGGTCTGGGTCCTGGTCGCGGGTCTGTCGATGGGCCTGTTCTGGATCGTGGGCGGAATCCTGCTTCTCACGCTGGTAGTCTTCGCCTATCGTGGCGCGACGACACCCAGGGAGGAGGTTCCGGTGGTCGCGACCGAGGAAGCTCCCTGCAGGGAGGGCCCACCGACGTCTCCTGCTGCTGAGGATGCCGGAGATGCGGCGGGGCTATCGTGCGCCAACTGTGGGGCGGCGCTCGATGCGGAGGACAAGTTCTGCGCGGGGTGCGGCAGCAGGGTGGAGTGACCTGTCGCAGGGACGCGGGTCGATTTCGCGCGAACTGGAGGAATCGGCGGCTTATCCGGGCAAAGTGACCGGCAGGCAAGTAACACCTGATGTAACCAGAGCAGGCCGGGAGCGATGCCATGTCAGATCGACCGAACTTCCTCTTCATCATGGCCGACCAGCAGCAGGCACGGACGGTCAACTCCGACGTCTGTCACACGCCTAACCTCGACCGCCTGAGCGCCGAGTGCGTGCGCTTCAACCGCGCGTACACAGTGAACGCGATCTGCTCGCCGACGCGCGCATCGCTGTTCACCGGCCTGCAGGTTCACGGTCACGGCATGTACGACTGCACCCACGCCTCAGACGAGTGCCGGGCGCAGTACCGAGCAGACCTGCCGACCTGGTCGCAGGCGCTCGCCGATGCGGGCTATCACAACGCCTACTTCGGCAAGTGGCATGTCGAGCGGACCGAGGACCTCGCGCAGTTCGGCTGGCGACACTACGACCGCTGCGGCGACCTCGGCGCATGGCGCGGCGACCGTAACCAGCAGGCACAGGGGCCGCGCCTGCTGTCGAAGAGCCTCGGCGGCAACGGCTACGCCGAGCGCGAACTCTACGCGGTGGTCGATGAACCGGCGGGGCTGCAACGCCCCGGCATGACCTACGGCCGGGCGCTGGACTACTTCGACGAACACTTCGCGGGCGGCGACGAACCGTGGTCCCTGTTCATCTCCACGCCGGAGCCGCATGACCCGTACGTCTGCCCGCGCGAGTTCTACGACCTCTACGATCCGGATGAGATCGATCTGCCCGCGAGCTTCGACGACGACCTCTCCGGCAAGCCGAACGTGCTCAGGCGCATGCAGCAGGTCTTCGCGGAGATGACCGAGGAGGAATTCCGCCGGGCGACCGCCTGCTACTACGGCGTCTGCTCGATGCTCGACCAGCACGTGGGCGAGGTGATGGACGCGCTGCGGGCCTCGGGCCAGTGGGACAACACGGTGATCGTGTACACCGCCGATCATGGTGACATGATGGGCGCGCACCGTCTGCTGACGAAAGGCATCACCGCCTACGAGGAAGTTTACAACATCCCGCTGATCGTGCGCGACCCGAACGCGGAGGGCACAGGTCGCGGCAGCGATCGTGTCGTCTCCATCGGCGACCTCTGCCCGACCGTGCTGGAGCTTGCGGGCTGTGAACCCTTCGAGGAGACGCATTTTCGCTCACTGGCGCCGCTGCTTGCTGATCCGGCGAATGCCGATTGGCGCGATGAGGCTTACGCTGAATTCCATGGCCAGCGCTTCGCTTTCACCCAGCGAATCCTCTGGCGCGACCATCTTAAGTATATCGTAACTACTCACGTTGTGGCTTGTGTCGCAGGTAGAGTGTACCCCCCCCCCGCAGAATTGTCAAGGAAAAGACGGAACTATTCGCGCTTGCATCTGTCTTGAATACTGAAGCTTACACTCGCAGCCACCATCACACCAGGAGACGCAGCCATGTCGCGCATGACCCGCGAGCAGCTCCAGCAATTGTCGAAGGATGAACTGATCGAGATCATCCTCCGGCAGCAGGAGACTATCGAGCAACTTCAGGTCCGTGTGTCCGAGCTGGAGGCGCAGATAGAGCGCCTCACCGGGCCGCCCAAAGACCACACCAACTCCTCGGTCCCTCCCTCGAAGAGCCGCAAGCCCAATCGCGGTGGCCGAAGCAACGCCGGGCGTGGCCCGAAGAAGGGCCACCGGGGCCACAGCCGCAAGCGTCAGGAGCCGGACATCACGCTGCAGTGTCGGCCGGATCGCTGCGATGATTGCGGCGCCGATCTGTCCGATCTGCCCGGCAGAGAAATCGGCTCCAGTCAGGTGGTGGAGATACCTCCTGTGCAGCCGGTGGTGATCGAGGCCCGCCGCTACGAGGTTGTTTGCCAACACTGTGATCATCAACAGCAGGCCCAGTACCCACCGAGCCTGGAGCCTCAGCGCACCTTCGGACCGCGCATCGAGGCGCTGGTGGCCTATCTGCAGCACGTGCAGCACATCTCCTACGAGCGTCTGCAGCAGATGATGGCACAGCTCTTCGGCCTTGAGATCAGTCAGGGCGCGATTGCCAACATCG
>PXBW01000147.1 GCA_003566775.1 candidate division WS1 bacterium | reverse complement strand
TTGCCGTCTGCGGTACTGCGGTTGCTCCGGGTTCTTCAGATACTTCTTGATCGTAGTTCGCGAAATCCCCGTCTCGCGCGCCACGGAATGGATGCTGCGCCCATCCCCCAAGACCCAGCCTCGGATCTTCATTGCCGTTTCCATCAGTAACACCTGCTCTTCCTCCGTGCTCAAAGCGCACGGACGTAAACAATGCAGGTGGGTCAGTTTTAGATGATCATAACCCACCCAAGTGGGTCACTTTTGCATGCCGATTCACACCCTTGTGGTAAAGCACGCGCCACGGCACTATTCAGAGATAGCCTTCAGATTTGGGGGCGTGAGAAGTGGTAAGAATTCGCTCCGGAAACCACAGCCGGACGAGCGAGGTGATTTTGATCAAAAAACGACCAACCCTTGAAGATATTGCCTCAGTTGCGGGTGTGTCTCGTGCGACAGTGTCGCTAGTGGTGCGTGGCTCGCCTCTTGTGGCGGACAAGACTCGCACGCGGGTCGAAAAGATCATGGCCGATCTGGATTATGTCCGCGATATCGGCGCGGCGCGACTGCGAAACAACAGCAGCCGCACCGTTGGCGTGATTGTACCAAACCTCGTCAATTCGTTTTTCACCGAGTTCCTGTCGGGCGTCGAGCAAATCATGGGCCAACACGACCGTGTAGTTCTTCTAGCGAACAGTGAGGATAATCCACAACGGCAAGATGACATTCTGCACCGCTTCCGCGGCCACGGCGTAGACGGAGTTATCCTATGCCCGGCACAGGATACTGACGCGGCGCTGCCGGGTCGGGTGCAGCGCTGGGGAATGCCTGTAGTGCAAGCCCTGCGCGAAGTTAGTCAGCAGAAAACAGATTATGCTGGGGCCGATTATATCGCAGGCGTCAGCATGGCGATGCATCATCTCGTCGAACTTGGGCATCAACGAGTCGCTTTCCTATCGGTCCAGGCCTTTACCTCTGCTCGGGAAGAGCGATTGGCTGGTTTTGCACGCGCACTGGTCGCGGCCAAGGCAGAAAATGCCGGGATTGTTGAAGCCGAGATGACTTGGGAGGGTGCGGCGCTTGCCGCCGATGCCATTCTGGCGTTGCCTACAAAACCCACCGCTGTGATGTGTTTTAATGATGTGTTGGCGGCAGGCCTGATGCTGGGCTTGCGTCGGATGAACCACGAGCCGGGCAAAGACATTGCAGTCGTGGGTCTGGATGATTTGCCGTTGGCCGAACTGACTTTTCCACAGCTGACAAGCGTGGCGATGTATCCCGCACGGATAGGCGCCGAAGCAGCCAATCTGCTGACCCGCCGGCTGGCCGACCCCAACGCTTCGGTCAAGCGATTCATTCAGAAACCTGCCTTAATGATCCGGCGAAGTGCTCTGCTTCAAAAACATTGACCCCGCCTTATTCATCCAAATCTTTGGAAATGGCTGGTGCGCTCCTGAAAGCCGTGTAGAGTCAATCTGCTAGAATAAACCCGACAGCAGCAGCCGGAGCACACCATGGGTGAAATCCATGGACCTGTCACGACGTGTTTCAACCGGTCTCTTCGCGTCGAACATCGGTTTGATCGGCTGACCGGTGATCCCGGAGCAGTGGTTCGTCGCGAGATACTTGAACGCAGCGGGATCGTGGATTGGATGGTGCCGCAGCTGAGCGATCCGCGCAGGCAGAAAGATGTTGTGCATGATCTGGCCTCTTTGATCCGCACAAGCGATTTGCTTGCGGCGCAGGGCTGGCGCGATCATGACGATGCGAATGCTCTGCGCGAGGCATTGTTGCAGAAAGGCGGCCTGAGATGTGAGGGCCCCTTTCCCCTTCAGGTTCAGGCCACGCGAACGATTTCGGCGGTGCCGAGGGCATTGAAGCGGGTTATGAATGAGCAGGCGAACGCCATGTGTTCGAGAGAGCCTGCGAATGACGCGGATGTGGATTTCAGCGGTGTGGCGGTCGGGGTCTCTCGCGGCGATGCGCTCTCCGAAGGACTTGAGGCCCCGCTTCTTGGCCTCGGCGCGGCTGCGGGTGTGGTATCCTGTCCATCGTTTCCAGAACGCCCGGCCGTAGTGGCGCGTGGCGCAGCAGGTCCGGCAGGACAGGGCTGTCGCCTTCCCGGCAGGGGGTGAACTCCATCGCGCGGATGTCGGAGGTGGCGGTGTTTATGGCCAGATGGACCTTGCGCCATTGGCGGTGCCCCTGAACCCCATGCTTGCGCGCTTGCCACTCGCCGTCGCCCAGGAACTTGATCCCGGTGCTGTCCACCAGCAGGTGCAGCGGCCCTTACTGTTGATTGTCACTTCTGTAACAGGGCGTTTCGAGTCAAGTTAGTTTCTTCACAAAAGCAAGCCCCGCTAAATTACGTATCTGCGGGTTGGAGTTCGCATCTCAGATCTGTTGTGGGATAATGGCGTTGCCTTTTGCTGTGATTACCGAGGGGGTTCCCGCACCGGGATGATGCTTCTGTCCGTAGTCAGCGCTGAGGCTGCCACTCTATGCCAAGTCCAAGAACGGTTCCCGTGTGCCTATCTGAGAAGCGTGTTCAGCCATGTGCTGGCCGACGACGAGTGACATTTCCGGCATCATCGGGGACCGCGTCCCGGATGGGACCTCGGTGAGCCAGCACCATGGGGCGTGGCCAAAGCCTCCTTTTCTGTTGGTCTTATTGTCGCTAGCGCTCGTGTGGTTAGGGCTTACGCGGCCGCAGCTTTCATGGCGTCCGGTCGGGAAAATTGGAATTCCGTGCCACACTTCCACATTCGATGCAAAACCACTCCGATCCGTCTGGCGAGCGCAACCGTGGCGCGTTTCTTCCCTCGCGCTTGGCGACACGAAGCGCCCATGCGCTTAACCAGTTTGGACGGCCACGTTGTAACATCACCGTCGCAGCCTGATACAAAGCTGTGCGTAGCCCCACATCCCCAGCACGGGAGATCTCACCGATGATGTCGCGCTCGCCAGATTGCTCGCGTCTTGGGGTTAAGCCAACCCAAGGACCAACATCTTTAGAAAAGCGAAAGCGCTCGGGGTCATCGACCGCAGACTTGACGGTCAGTGCAACGAGGGTGCCAACCCCAGGCATGGTCATGAGCCGGCGGCACACGGGTCGGTCTTGGCGTGATCGCGCAGAACTTTCTCCAGGCTCGCTTGCTGCTGGCGCAGTACACGTCGTGCAGTCAGGATTGGTTTTGTCGCAGCTTCCAGCATAGGGTTGCTCTCGGCCAGTTCCTGTACCCGCTCTTCGAAGCGACCTTTGGCAACGCGTCCCATTTTCAACCCGAAGTTTCGCAGAACACCGCGGATCGAAAGTTCAAGATTGATCGCCGCCTGCTGGATAGCTTTGCGCGCGGACAAAAGAGCGCGCATCTCCTGCGCTCTCATGCCGCCTCAGCACGCAGGGCAATCGCGTTTTGCTCAGCTCTCTGGAGCCGGCGCTTTCAAGCCATTGAGAATGCTGCGTAAGAAATCCTCATCCCATCCTGCGCGCTTGAGCTTTATGGAGAGCGAGCCCTTTGAGGGGTCTTGCCGAACGA
>PXBW01000241.1 GCA_003566775.1 candidate division WS1 bacterium | reverse complement strand
TCGCGATCGTGGTCCTTGAGACAGCAAAAAAACCGGCCACATCTCGCCAGCGGAGAGAACTGCGCGATTGTTCAGCAGTCAGATGATCGCGATCACCACCAGCAATTCAATCAGCGTGAACCCCTTCCGTCTGATCTGCATTGCAACGTCCTCCTCCTGACCAGATTATGGTTACACGGGCCATAAGCCCGGTGAAGCCAGTCTTTCGCTCACAGGCTGCGGCCTGGGCCGATGGCGGAATCAGTTCAGGCCCACCCATGCTCTATTCGAGCACGGTGGGCCCTTTGCTCAGCCACGCATCGATCTGGTCGCCGTGACGGACTGACATCGTCCCTCTCCACAGATCGGCCGGTGTGCCTGTTCTTCTGACGCTGCCCGCGAATCGCCTGGCCCTCGCGACCGCTCCGGTCAGCGGACCACGAACACATCCGGAGTGGTCAGTTTAGGAATAGACCGCACATGGCCATCGGCGTAAGCCACGTTCATCTGCAGGCTGTGGCGGTACATCAACTGCCCGCAGCGGCCACTGTCATCCGTCCATGGCAGGGGCTGAGGCGGGTCGTCGGTGGTGAAGCCGACGTTCGCCAGGCTCCTCACGTAACCCCCGCGCGCCTCGAACACCAGTATAAGTTCGGCGGGGCGGGTCACCTCAGCCATCCGTCGGTTCCAGGGCATCCTTCCGGCGTGTCCGTCCGAGCGGGTCCCATCACGGCACACCGCGTAGCTGGAACGCATCCATTGCCGGAATACGCCCTCACCAGAGTCGAACTCGCCCCGTGTATAGGGCGCGCTGCTGTGCCCACGATAGGCAAAATCGCCACTCGGACAGATATGCACCTGCTCGTTCATGATATAGGGATGGACCGTGTCGTAGTGGGCGCTCGCGCGCCGATTCGAGCTGCCGTGGTTGACCTCGTAGGGCGGATAGCGCTCATCGTAGTCCTGTGTATACATCATTATCGCGAGACCTATCTGCTTGAGATTGCTCGTGCAGGTTGCCTGTCTCGCCCTGTCGCGCGCCCTTGCGAAGACCGGGAATAGAATCGCCGCCAGGATCGCGATGATCGCGATCACCACCAGCAATTCTATCAGCGTGAAGCCCTGTCGTCTAACTCCCATGTTCTTCCGACCTCCTCTAACTCGACTATATCACGGGCTCGTGGCCCGGTGTGGCCGCTATCGAGTCAGCAGCTCAGTGTCCTCAGAAGATACAACCGAAGACACATCAGATCCACCAGTGCTTCGTCTGTCAGGTTCGGTATTTCGGAGTGGCACGTGGTGAATCGGTCGGATCGACAGGACGGATGTACCATCCCTCTCAGCACGGCCTCTTCGCACACGTTTGCTGCAGTAGAGAATTCGCCGCGGGAGGTGAAGCACCTCCTCGGCCCCGCGATAATCGCACAACTATTGTCTTACTGACTGCGTTAGCATCAGTACCGCCCGTTGGGACTGGAGGGCCGGTACACCCAGTACGGCCAGCATGGATCATCGGGATCTCTCCATGAACTGGCCTCAGAGATGGGCCTGAATACCTCGGGCCGGTACCACCTGGCATGGCCATCCACATGGGCCACATTCACGCCACCGTTGTGATGATCTCCGGGCAGGCGGCTGGAATCCGTGTTGCGTCCGCGCAGATTGCTGCGGTTGCCCGCAGGCTCAGAGAGCATCATCATAGTAGAGGGGCGTTCGACCGCGGCGAGCCTGATCGGTGCCGCACTGGTCTGCGGAGCGCCACCATCACTCTCCCAGCGATAGCCGAGGCCGTTGTTTCCGTCTGTGCCCCATCCGTTGTAGGCGTAAGCCCCATAGTCCCTCTCGCGCTCCACGCTTGGACAGAAGAAGACCTCCCGGTTCTGCACGTAAGGCTGTATGGCGTGATACCATCGGCGACCGCCTTCGTCGTAGAAGACGTTTCGCTCAACGGTGAACCTCTCGTCATGGTCCTGTACGTACATCAGCATACTGAGCGACAGTTGCTTGATGTTACTGAGGCACGTTGTCTGTCGTGCCCTCTCCCGCGCCCTTGCGAAGACCGGGAATAGAATCGCCGCCAGGATCGCGATGATTGCGATCACCACCAGCAACTCAATCAGCGTGAAGCCCTCTCGTCTGATGTGCATAGCAACGTCCTCCTCCTGACCAGATTATGGTTACACGGGCCGATAAGCCCGGTGAAGCCCGTCATTCGGTCGCAGGGTGCGACCCTGGCTGATTGCGGAATCAGTTCGGGCCCACCCATGCTCTATTCGAGCACGGTGGGCCCTTTGCTCAAGCCACGCATCGATCTGGTCGCCGTGACGGACTGTCATCGTCCCTCTCCGCAGATCGGCCGGTGTGCCTGTGTCTTTTCGTCTGTGATGCCACATTAGACGTCCTGCCGGAGTATACCTCCCCAATATTGGCCGGGTATTCCCGACAGGCAGATCGGTCAGTTCACCAGAAACACCCTGTAATCGGTCAGCTTCGGGACCGACTTAGCATGTCCATCGGCGAATGCAGCGTTCATCTGCAGATTGTGGCGATACATCATTTGGTCAACGCGGCCCGGTTCGCTGTGGTGCCAATCCCTCGGCTCATGTGGGGGATCGTTCTCGAAGCCCACATTGGAATAGCGCCCGAGGTAGCCGCCGCGCGTCTCGAACACGGTGATCGTCTCCGAGGGCCGCTCGAAGGCCGCCAGCCTCCGCCCCGAACTCGTCCATGGAGTGGGTCTGAGGCGGTCGTCTCCGCCCATGTCGCGGATGACGCTGTAGCTTGCAAGCATCACCTGGCGATAGACACCCGTGCCGGGTTCCCACGCGCTTCGCGTCCCACCGATGGAACTCCCATGCCCTCCCCAGGTGAAGTCGCCACTCGGGCAGACGAAGATGTCCTCGTTCAACGTGTACGGATAGATTGTATCGTACCAACCACTTGCGCGTCGGTTCGTGCTGCCGTGCCGGACCTCGTAGGGTGGGAATCTCTCGTCGTAGTCCTGCGCGTACATCATGATCGCGGTCCCAATCTGTCTCATGTTGCTTAAACAGCTTGTGGCCCGCGCATTCTCCCGCGCCCTTGCGAAGACCGGGAATAGAATCGCCGCCAGGATCGCGATGATCGCGATCACTACCAGCAACTCAATCAGCGTGAAGCCCTCTCGTCTGATGTGCATAGCAACGTCCTCCTCCTGACCGGATATTGGTTACACGGGCCTATAAGCCCGGTGAAGCCCTTCTTTCGGTCGCAGGGTGCGGCTTTGGCTGATTACGGAATCAGTTCAGGCCCACCCATGCTCTATTCGAGCACGGTGGGCCCTTCGCTCAGCCACGCATCGATCTGGTCGCCGTGACGGACTGCCATCGTCCCTCTCCGCAGATCGGCCGGTGTGCCTGTGTCTTTTCGTCTTACACTACTCGCTAATCCTTCGGCTTACGCGACAGCCCCTAACCCAACCTATCGAGCGATTTGCCGCACACTGTCAGTCGGCCTTCACCATGATTGTGAGCCGAAGTAGTTGTAGAAGACATGATGCGGT
>PXBW01000198.1 GCA_003566775.1 candidate division WS1 bacterium | reverse complement strand
GATCCTCGGAGCGGAAGCGCGAGGGCCGCTGCTCCTCGATGGCGATGCAATCACCGCACATGCACCAGCCGAAGCCGTCGTTGGGCCACAGTCCGAACATCTCGACCGCCGGGTGGGCGTCGAACAGTTCGCAGATACGCCGCGCGATGCGCTCGACGACCTCGGGGTTGGAGGTGCATAGCTGGCCATCGGGCGTCCGCTCCCCGCCGATCTGCGCGTACCATTCGGGGTGCTCGGCGAAGTGCTCTTCGGGGGGCAGCAGGAAGCGGAAGCTGTGATGGCCGAGGGTTGCGTCCATGTCGCGCGCGACAAGCTCCGGCTCCACGAACTCGCGGTAGGCCTCGAACGAGCCCTCGATGTTGAGGAAGGGCATGAAGCGGTTGTACCGGTTCTTCGCCATCCAGTCGATGTGCAGGGGGTACTCGCGGTCGATCGGATGCAGGTTGCTCAGTTCGCGGTGAGTCATCACGGGCCCCGCGCGGTGTTCGCCGATGGGCAGTTCCACCGTCGGCCTGCGCGGGATGACCTCGCCGCCGTCGCGATGGTGCAGCCAGCGGCAGCCGAGCGTCTCGAGCAGCGCGTAGACCGCGTGCAGCACCGCGCCCGGCCTGTCTCCGGAGATATCGACGCCACGCTCATGCACCGTCCACGCATGCGACCCCCGCCGTTGCCGTCCTCGCCCCTCTCCGGAACCACGGGGGCCGGGGGGGAGAGGCCGCAGCCGCAGCACGATCCCCTCTGAGAGCGCCTCGCCCTCGTACGCGGGAAACCTACCGCCGGTGATGATCGCGAGGTAGCGGCTCAGTTCCCGGGCGGCGAAAACGATGGCCGGCGGCGAGTCGGCCTCGATGACCACGTTCGCCGCCGGCTGATTGTGCGCGCTGAGTTCCAGCTTCATCTGTATCGGCTTCGCGTCATCAGTATTGTGACTGGGGCGGCTCCGGTGTCTCCGGCGCCGAAGGAGCCTCGGGCGCCTCTGGGGCGTCAGGGCCGCCAGCGGTGGCGCCCGCGAGGCCGTAGTTCTCGCGGTAGGCCAGCGCCAGAGCCACGATCGTAATCGGATAGGTAATCAGCCAGCCGATCGCTACCAGAGCACCGGCGGCGTTGATCAGACCGAGTACAAGCGTGAAAACGATCCAGCCACCGTAGTTCTGCTTGACCTTGTTGATGCTTTCCATGATCGCCGGCCAGAATGACATCTTTTTGTCAGCGACCAGCGGGAAGGCGAAGATCACCAGCGGCGCGGTCAGTATTACACCGACACCGCAAAGCAGCGAACCGATGCTTCCGATGATGCCGCCAACGATTCCCACGAGAATGGTATCGAGCGGATTCTCGAAGCCCTTCCCGACGTCCCCTATCTGAGGCTCATAAGAGGGATCCTTCATACTCTGCAGGACTATCCAAAGGTAACCGCAGATCAACGGTCCGGCAAGAATGCCGAAGGTGATACTTGAACCGATCGATACAATCAGCGTAACCACGATATGCAGCACGATGTTACCCGAGATCATCTCCCAGGCCTCCGACAGCCACTCGCCAGTCTTAATCATCGTCTCTTCCTCCTGTGATCGGTCTGTTGGTCGTGACGTGTTACTGAATCTCCGGGGGAGCTTCGGATGCCGCTCCCCCATCCTCAATCGCCTCCGGTTCGGACTCGGGCGTTGAAGCAGGTGGATCTACCGGTCGGAGCCCACCATGTCACGGTAGGACACCGCGATGGCAGCCATCACCACCGGGGTGGTCAGAAGCGCTCCGACTCCGCAGGCTATCGCGCCGAGTGCGTGGAGCACGTGAATCACGATTCCGAAGCCTATCAACTGCCCGAAATGGGGAGATGTTGTCTCCGCGCTGCGCTGAATGGCGTTCCAGAAGTCCATCCGCCGGTCGATTATCAGCGGGAAGACGTAGAGGAATATGACGGCCAGACAGATACTTACCGCGGCGCCAACAAGGGTCACCAGCGTCGGACCGATCACCGGGACGTACGCGAGCACAGAAGACAGGACGCCGATGATGGAGCCCGCAATTGCTCCCGCAACCGCCACGATGATGAAGGCAAGCAGTGCATGACCGAATACCTCGAAGCCCTTCCATAGGTCGGCGAACTGCGGCGCGTATGTGTCATCACGCTGCTGCCGCAGCAGTATCAGGTACCAACCGCACACCAGCGGTCCGAAGAGGATTCCCAGTGTAATGCCCGAGAGGACGGCAACGACCAGCGCCACGCCGATGTGAACACCGAGGTGAGACTTCACAAGGCCCCACCCCTCGGACACCCACTCACCCGTTCTCACCATATGCAGGTTCCCTCCCAGTGGACCGCATTGACTCATTTGGGCATTCGACAGGTTGATTGCAGGCACCTCCCCCGAAGAAGGAATCATCTTTCACATGCACGAATCATGTACCGGCGGCACAGATGCGGCGTTCCTCAGCGAAAAGGGAGAGTATGAGTCAACCCCCGACGATCGAGTTATCCATTATCATCCCCGCGTACAATGAAGAGGGGCGGCTTGGGCCCACGTTGACGGGCGTCATCGAGTACCTCGACGGCACAGATTGCGCCGCGGAGATCATCGTGGTCGATGACGGCAGCACGGATGCCACCGCCGATCTCGCACGCGAGTTGCTCAATGATGCCGCAGTGCCCTCAAGTATCCTCGTCAACGAGCAGAACCGTGGCAAAGGTTACTCGGTGAAGCGCGGGATGATGGAATCTACCGGCCGCCTCGCGCTGTTTTCGGACGCCGATCTGTCAACACCGATCGAGCACGCCGAGGACCTGATGGCGGCGATTGAGTCGGGCGCGGATGTCGCCATCGGCTCTCGCGCCGCCGAGGGCGCGCGACTTGAGAAGCGCCAGCCGCTGATGCGCGAGACCGCGGGGAAGATGTTCTCGGTCGTGCAGCGCGGCATCCTCGGCTCCGGCATCACCGACACCCAGTGCGGCTTCAAGATGTTCACCCGCGAGGCGGTCGAGGCGATCTTCCCGCACCAGCGCCTCGAACGCTGGGCCTTCGACGCGGAACTGATCTTCATCGCGCTGCGACTCGGCTTCGAGGTGGTGGAGGTACCAGTCCGCTGGATCGACTCTCCCGATACACGGGTCAGCGCCTTCACCGACGGGATGGAGATGGTCGCGGACCTGTGGAAGATCCGCCGCATGCACGGCCATCTCACCCCCGACGACCGCTGACTGGCCGGACAACTGCGCGGTATCATTCACCCGCGTCTCGGCACCTGCCTCGTAGAATGAATGCACTCTCGAAAGCGCGCTCGCGTTGATGTGCATTGCCGACACGAGCGCGATGACAGCGAGCGCCCCATGCAGCCGCCGGGGGAGCAGCGCCGCTACTCCGAGGCCGATCGCCATCCCCAGCGGCGGGATGAAGCCCGGCGCGTAGCGTCCCGGCCAGCGAACGATATGCGCATCCACCAGCAGAGTCTGATGGACGATGCCGAGGACACTGACCAGCGGGATCAGTATCAGCACCGCCAGCATCGCGTGCTCATGGCTGTCGATGCTGTCCTCTGCCCGGCGGCGCAGCATACGCACCCAGCCGAAGACCGCGACGAGAGTCGGCGCGATCGCGATTACAAGAAACGGGATGGGCCGGCTCAGATGGGTTATCTCCCCGAATATGGCGTCGGCCAGGCGAGTGTGATAGTCGCGCAGCAGCCACTCCGGCCACCAGGTTCCTGCAAGCAACTCCTCCAGAGTGAAGAGGGCGAGAATGCCGGCGGGCAGCCACTCGTCGAAGATAAGCTCCCCCATCGAGTGAACGAGCGGGCGGTAGGCGCAGTTGAAGGTGGGAGTGCCGAAGAGCAGGTAGTTGCGGATGAACCAGGGGGCGGAGATCAGCGCCGCCAATGCGAGCGCGGCCCCGCCCGATACCAGCGCCTGTCCGCGCCGATCCGAAGGCGCGCGAAGCACCGATAGCGTGGTCAAGATCGCCAGCGGCACAACGATAACCGCCGCCGTGAGCTTCACCAGGAGACCCGCGCCGAGGCAGGCCCCGAGCGCGAGCATCCAGGGCCGCGGATGCGGAGCCTCCAGCGCCCGTGCCGCGAGGTAGATGGAGAGGCAGATCATCATCGCCGCAAGCGGCTCGTTGTTGAAGCTGCCCATTATGTACGTGAAGGTCGCCGAGCCGGCAGCTATGGCAATCCCGGCCGCGATCGCGGCCCTGCGAGCAGGGAAGATTCGATGCGCGGCGGCCCGCAGAAGCAGCAACGCGGCAAGGCCCGCCAGCACGTTTAGGCCGCGACCGATCGGCGTCAGCAGCGCAGGATCGCCTCCGAAGACGGCATTCGCGCCCGCGACGATTGCATAGAACAGCGGAGGGTGGTGCGCCTGAGCGGACTCATGGACCGTCTGTCCGTCCACCACCCGCTCGGCTGTGCTGGCGGCAGGAACCGGCATCGCTCCGCGCGAGATCGCGATCGCGTTGATCAGGTGGCCGTCCTCGTCAGGACCGCCGAGACGAGGGGTTATGATGGCGAAGCCGACCGACGCGGCGAGGAACAGAGATAGCGCGAGCAACTCGACAACTGCCGGGAGCAATTGACGCCGCGTTCCCTCTCGATCTGCCGCCTCGATCTGCGCCTCGTCGCCTGCGTCGGTCATCAGCATACCCCCTTACGTGACTGATCTGAAGCTGTCGGATTGGAGGACGATCCTTCGACGTAAGGACCGCCCACTCCTGCGTGGCGCATTCTGCTCCTGCTGAACTCCTCCCAACCGATACGCTGCACACAAGTCCGGCATCTTCCCAGCAGGCAAAGGTGCGGTATTCAGTTGTCAAAGAGCGTTGCGGCAGATTTCTGTCGTGTGATTATGGGGTGCCCCTACCTGTAATGCACGCAAGTCGGTGCGTTCTTGCATCGATTCTCGCTCGACACGAAAACTTAATGTCAATGGCGCCCGGCGGATGTCTGAGGCGACTTGGAAACGTCGCGGAGATGAGAACCGCATCAGGGGGGACGTGCTCGGCCGGTTCGGACGAGGTCGGGGGAGTGGTGATCACAGGCGCACAGGGATCGATGGCCGACGAACATCGGCCGAGAAGCTCACACACCGCTCAGGACTGTAGAGCGTCCCCAAGCCGCGCGAGGGCGTCAAGAGCCCGTTCCTCCGCTCGTTTCGCCCTGCGCAGTATCGAGGCACACTCGGGGCTACGGAGCGTCTCGTCCTCCGGGATATGATCCGAGAACTCGAAGGGGTGGCGCTGGATGATCCGTGCCAGCCCGTCGCGCACCGCGGAGTAATCTCTGATAGCCTCATCGAGCAGCGTCTGTTCTCGATCGAGACGCAGCTTCGCCTCGCGAAGGAACTCAACCGCCATCCCGCGGCACTCGTGCCAGCATTCAGCATTGTACCCGGCACCGAAGCGATTGGCCCTTCCGCTCTCCAGCGCGATCGCCCAGCGCTCGAACGCCTCCGGCCCGGCGCAGTATCCCTCGAAGGCATAGTCTCCTCGCGCATGGTCGAGGGCGAAGCCGATGGCCTCACAGACGATCTCCTCGTCGGGCGACGGCTCGCAGGGGAGCACGCAATGCACCGACAGGTAGCCAAGCTCCGTGCATCCCAGCCTGTCACGTTCCAACGGCGACGGATAATCCTCCGCACACGGACCGGCGAAGTAGTAGCCGTCATCGTCGTAGCCGGTGATCACGTACCACTCAGGCATCGCAAACTCCCAGCCGTAGCAGGGGACATCCGTGTCGATGCATCCGGTAACAAGCGCCCACGCAATCTTCTGTCTGGCCTCGAAGTCACGCTCGGAATTCCTGCCTGTCACACCTTCGACGAGATAGCCGAGATTAGCGGCGAGGCGATCGAGGTGTTCGGTGTTCCACGCCGTCGGCCCGCTCGGACAGAGTTCGTCGTGGATGTTCACGACGAAAGCGTGGCCGGTGCCACCGTGGATCCACGGCATCGAGAGGTCGAGACCGAGATACTCCACGCAGGCATGCTGACATCCAATGTGTGATATCCACGACGGGTTCCAATCAAGGCCTTCAAGCATGCGCCGATTACCGGCCATGGCTGCTGCCTCTCTTTAGGCGGGGCTCGTCGCAGGATACGCACCGGCGCGCTCGTCACGGCATACATTCTCCTCCGATCGTGAGAATCCTCCGGTCGCCTGGCAGGTGAGCTTTCCGTGAGTGCCGAAGCAACATCAGAGCGCGATCCTCGGCATCGGGATGTGTCGCCATGCTGATAGACTTCCACGTGCACCTGGGCAACTGCTTTCGTCACGAGTACCCGCGCGGGCGCAGATCCCCGTCGGTTCATGGGCTGGTAGAGTGGATGGACCGCAACGAGATAGAGATGGCGGTGCTGCTGCCGCTCGAGAGCCCGGAGGTACATGTGGGCGGGTACTATCTCTCTGAAGACGCGATCGAAGATCGGGACCTTTACCCGGAGAGACTGATAGCGTTCTGCTGCTTCGACCCGCGCATGAGGGACCTTCCAGCGCTAATGGACGCCTTCATCGAGCGCCACGGCGCGCGGGGCTTCGGCGAGGCGCTAAATGGCCTGGCGTTCGACAACGAGTTGAACCTGCCGATCTACGAGAAGTGCGCCGAACACGGGATACCGTACCTCTTCGACATGGGGCCTACCTACTGCCGGGATGAGCGAGGCCTTCCCCGGCTGGAACGGATGTTGCAGCGGTTCCCACAGTGTCAGTTCGTAGGCCACGGTCCGGCGTTCTGGACGGCGATCTCCGGGGACGATCCACGCGAGGGATATCCAGATGGCCCTATCGAGCCCGGCGGCGCGATCGACCGGCTTATGGCCGGGCACGAGAATCTGTGGTTGGACATGTCCGCAGGCTCCGGGCATAACGCGATGACCCGGGACGCTGAGTTCGCGCGGGGCTTCATCGAGCGGCACTGGCGCAGGATGCTCTTCGCGACAGATTACTTCATCGTCGGTCAGAGCGTCCCCAATATCGAGTGGTTCCGCTCGCTGGACATAAGTCGCAAGCAGCGAGAGGCGATCGGCTCAGGGAATGCGCGACGCCTGCTGGGCATCTGAACCGAATCGCTGCGGCCAACCTATGAGACGCAGACCCGCACGACCGGTGGATGAGACTGCTTCGCGGCCTTGCATTTCACCCGGTATCTATGCTACGGTTTCTAATTGCATGTTGGTATTGCGGTTCAAAACCTGTTGAAAACCCCATCCGAACTCGCCTCGGCCCCCGCCCCGGAAGCAAGCACCCGCACGGACAATGCGGCCGCTCGCGTCCCTGTCCAGGGTCGCCGCCGACGCGAAAGGGTGGCTCAAGAGAGTTGGTTTGATGAAGTCCGATGATCCGTCGAGCAGCAATCCGTCGCGCGTCGTGATCGCAATCACGCTCTGCGCGCTGACGTGTATTCTGGCAATTCAGGCGCCTGCCTACACAGGCGAATTTGCCGACACAACTGAGTTTGTCAACGAACACTCGTGGCTGCCGTGGCCTTCGGTCTGGCCCGCGGAACACCCTCTGACCTCCGTGATCGAGGACATCTTCGACGAGTGCTGGCACAGTCAGCCCGCATGGAAGCTCCCGATGCTGGTCAACGGTCTGCAGAAGGAAGCGGAGGAGTGCCACATCACCTCGTACTGCTCCGGCTGCCCCGACGCGGGCAGGACGACGCGCTGGGGGTCGCCCGCGCGTCAGGGAATCGCCGCCGCCGATCCGAAGTACTGGGGTCCGGGCAGCGTGATCTGGATGGGCCCTCCGATCAACAAGGTGCTGATCATCGAGGACATCGGCGGAGCGATCAAGGGGCCCCATCGCTTCGATGTGTGCATGGAGGGAGCGCATCACATGTGCAGGAAGATCGGTCGCAGGGACACCATCTACGTGCCGCTGCACCGGGTGCCTCCGACCAGCAACTGGGGCAGAAAGCCCGACGACTGGGAGCCGCCGGTCTGGGCCGAGCCGCCCTGTGATGAGGAAGAACTGTAAGAGCACCGCCGCGAGGATTATCTGAAGCCACCCGCGAGTAGAAGATGCGGGTGGCTTCTTCATTTGCCGAAGATGACCTCCGCCTCATGAGCGCACTGACGGGAGGGGAAAGTGCCCGCAGAGGTGAACTGCTGTTATGATGGGACCGACCTACATGGAGAACACGGGAGGACTTGACCGATGGCGGATGAGAAGCTCAAACTCGGCGTGATGATGCAACTGCGCGACGATCCAGAGGGCGCGCTCAGGAAGGTTGCGGAGATCGGCGTACCCACCGCACAGCTTGGCTGGCCACAGAGCATGACGGTCGAGCAGGGCCTCGAGGTGAAAGCGATCGCCGACGATCACGGCGTTGAGATAACGACCCTCTGGGCATCGCTGCCCGGCCTCCCTGTCTGGGACTTCATCGAGGGACCGACGTCGATCGGACTCGTGCCGGAGGCATGGCGGGCGCAGCGCGTGCAGGCTCTGGAGCAGGCGGCACGGTGTGCGGCGGAGATGTCCGTACAGTCGATCACCACGCACTGCGGCTTCATCCCCGAACACCCCGGCGATCCGCTCTATCAGGGTACAGTCGTCGCTCTCAAGCAGGTGATGGCGACCTGTGACCGCCTCGGTGTCGAGTTCTGGTTTGAGACCGGACAGGAGACGCCGATCACGCTGCTTCGCACGATTCAGGACGTGGGCAGCGAGAACATGGGGATCAACCTCGACCCGGCTAACCTGCTGATGTACGGGAAGGCGAATCCGGTCGATGCGCTTGATACCTTCGGCGAGTGGGTGCGCGGAGTACACGCGAAGGACGGAGAGTACCCCACTGACGGCAACTCGCTCCGAAAGGAGAAGCCACTGGGAGAGGGCAAGGTGAACTTCCCGGTGCTGGTGCCGAAGCTGAAGGAATGCGGCTTCACCGGAGCCCTGACGATCGAGCGGGAGATCTCCGGCGACAAACAGATCGCGGACATCAAGAAGGGCATCGAACTCCTAACGCCCCTGCTGTGAGACAGCACGCCATGATCACGCAGGCGGCTGACGACGAGGCCTCGTCGTCAGCCGTCCTTGATCCGAATGCGGGGTGATCAGCCACCATCTTCCGCCAGTGACTCATCGAGCATTCGCTCGAACACGCGCTGCGGCTGGGCACCCGTAACCTCATCGACGACTTCCCCGTCCTTGATGAGAAAGAGCGCCGGGATACCCCGGACCTCGTACCGCTCTGCAAGCCCCGGGTTCTCGTCGACGTCAACCTTCGCAATGATCGCGCGCCCTGCGTAGTCGCTTGCGAGTTGCTCCATCGTCGGCTCCAGCGCCCGGCAAGGCGGGCACCAGTCTGCGTAGAAGTCAACCAGTACCGGCACCTCCGCGTTGAGCACCTTCTGCTCGAAGGTTCCCTCATTGACCGATACTACCTCGCCGCTCGTCTCCGCCGGTGCGGGCGGATCCTCGATTTCCGCCTCACCATCAGACTCCGTGGGTTCGTGATCGATGTCGGCGATCTCTGCCGGATGCTGCTCAGTCACTTCCTGCTCCGGACCACAGCCGATCAGCGCAATTGCCATCAACGCTGCAACTCCAGCCAGCGCGATCCACCTCATGAGAGTTGGCCGTCGATTCATTATCCTGACTACTCCTCTCCGCTACGCTCCTGTGAAGCGCAAGAACACGGTTTTCATCGTGTTGGGTCGATCTCGAATATCTTCGCCGCCAGCTCCAGCAGGTCGGCGACGCGTGGGTCGGCGAGCCGGTAGCAGACTCTGGCACCGTCCCTCTCTCCTGTGACAACCCCGCGGTCACGCAGTATGGAGAGATGCTGGGAGATGTTCGGCTGGCTGCGGTCAAGTCCGTCCTGTATCTCACTCACGCACATCTCCCCCTCCATGATGCGCCTGAGTATGCCGAGGCGCGTCTCATTTCCCAGCGCGCGAAATATCCTCGCCATCTCCTCGCAGCAGGACAGATCATCAAACTCTTCCCCGTGCCCGGTCCCGGCCGACTCCACCTTGGGCATGTCGCCTCCTGCTAACGACGTGTATGCTAATATTCGCATATGCTTATAATAGCATAAGAGCTCGTGTGCCGTCAAGCTCCCCGCTAATGACACCGAGGTGCACCGCGCCTGAAGCCGCGTTTGCAGGACTGCATGACCTCCACAGGGAAGTCTGCCTTCGATCACGTTCAAGTACAGAGTACGTCATCGGGAGAAGATTCTCATGCGCGAGGAATCACTGAAGTTTCTGAAGGACCTCATCGCCGCGCCATCTCCATCAGGCTTCGAACAACCGGCACAACGAGTGGTGCGCGGCCGGATGGAAGAGTTCGCCGATGAGATTCACACCGACACACACGGAAACGTTATCTGCGTCAAACAGCCGGACCACCCATTGCGCGTCATGCTCGCCGGGCACTGCGATCAGATCGGATTCATGGTGCGATATATCAACGACGAAGGGTACATCTACTTCGCCTCAATCGGCGGTGTAGATCCATCGATCGTTCCGGGCAGCCGGGTATTGATCCATGGCAGGGACGGCCCGGTGCTGGGCGTGGTAGGACGCAAGCCGATCCACCTCTTGAAGAGTTCCGAGCGTGGCAAGAAGATCGAGCTTGATAAGCTCTTCATCGATATAGGCGCGGAGGATCGCGAGGCCGCTGAGAAGCTGGTCTCAGTGGCCGATCCGGTCACCTTTCAGGCGGACTTCCAGGAACTGGATCGCGACCTCGTGGTCGCTCCGGGCTTCGATGACAAGATGGGGACATTCGTCTGCATGGAGGCACTGCGTCTCCTCGCCGATCGTGAGCTTGACTGCGGCCTCTATGCCGTCTCAACCGTGCAGGAGGAGTTGGGACTGCGCGGTGCACGCACCAGCGCGTACGGTATCGACCCGGTCGCCGGGATTGCGGTCGATGTGACTCACGCCAGCGACTACCCCGGTTGTGATAAGACGAAGCAGGGGGACATCAAGATCGGCGACGGACCGGTCATCGCTCGCGGGCCCAACATCAACCCCGTCGTCGGCGAGATGCTGCAGGACACTGCCGATGAGCTTGAAATCGACGTGCATATCTCGGCATGTCCCCGGGGCACCGGAACCGATGCTAATGTGATGCAACTGACGCGCGCGGGTGTCGCGGTGGGCCTGGTGAGTGTGCCGAATCGGTACATGCACACTCCGGTGGAGATACTCTCTCTTGGGGATCTCGAGAAGGCCGCCACACTCGTGGCGGAGACCGTAGCTAAGATCAGTGAAGAGATCGACTTCACACCGATGTGAGCACACGATTTTGTGCCCGACCGGGCAAACGGCGCAGGGCAGGGGCCGAGCGAGGTGTGTTCGGCCCCTGTCGTATGTACCTGTCCTGAGACTGTTGATAACTCTGTGGATACTGCCGAGAAACTAATCCCGGAGGCGGAGGATTCTCGGAGGTACAGGGCTGCGTACGCTGTCGATCTGCTGCCTGACAGCATGGGGATAAGCTGCGGAAGCGTCGTTGACAGCCCGAGGAATTGCCGAGGATGTGACCTGCACATGATGGTTAACTCGTGGTCCTGCTGGTGTTGATTGGCTGAGGATTAGCTTGTGTTTTCGGAGGCGTATCGCAGTGGAAGAGATACCTGTGTCGTGTGCGGTAACCCTGTTGACTCCTGCACAATCGTCCTGGTGCTGCTCGTGGAAAACGCGGAGGTTTGAACCGAAAGTGCGCCGATGCAGCTCTGCAGAATTGGCCGAGAGGAGAAGTTAGACGGCATCAGGGGCGCATGGCGTCTTAGCGCGCCGCCTTGGAAAACTCCGTGGAAAACTCGGCCTATTGTGGATGACCGGGCCGCGCAAAGCGTGTCCCCTAACGCACGGGCAGTGCGTCAGGGGAGCCTGGCGCCTGCTGTAACCTCTCACCTGGTGGGGCGCAGTACACGTCCGTTGGCGGCGGCAACTTCTCCATCGCGTAGAGCGCACTTACCCGCTACGATCACATGGGGCACACCCTCGGGGTATTGGTGCGGATTGTTGAAGGTCGCCCGGTCGATGATTCTGTCCGGATCGAAGATGGTGATGTCCGCGATCTTGCGTGGCGCGAGCGTCCCGCGCTCGTGCAGGCCGAATTTGCTCGCGGGCATCGAGCTACACTGGCGCACCACCTCCTCGACAGTGAACAGACCCTCGTCGCGCCCGTAGTGGCCGATCCAGCGTGGGAAGGTCCCGTAGTTGCGCGGATGAGATACGCCCTTTCCCAGTACGCGCAGGTGTCCGTCCGAGGCCGCAAAGACCGCCGGGTGGCGCATGAACTCGCGTACGTTCTCCTCCTGCATGACGAAGTACATGCACGAGACTTTTCCTCTGATGGTCAACTCCATACCGGTGCGCCATGGCTCCTCGCCGCGCTCGGCCGCGACCTCTTCGAGCGTCTTCCCATCGATCTCCGGCTGCGGGTCGAGCGGGGCGAAGACCATGTTTCCGGCTCCGCCGATCTCCTCAATAAACTCGTTCGCTCCGTCGCGCACGTGGCCCACCAGGTCAGCGTCCGCCAGGTGCTCAAGTCCACCGCGCTTGCCCGCCTCAATGCGCAGGTTCGATGGAATCATGTTGCCGATGCCGCTGAAAGATGCCACGTAAGGATAGCGGTCGGCGGTGATGTTCAGCCCCCGCTCTCGAGCCTCGTCGATCATCTGCAGCACCCGCTCGGCTTTGTCCCAGGCGTATCTGCCCCAGCACTTGATGTGCGAGATCTGGACCGGGCAGCCGGTGCGCTCGCCGATGGTGATGGCCTCTTTGAGCGCATCGAGCAGGTGCTTCGCCTCGGATCGCATGTGCGTGGCGTAGATGCCGCCCGCCTCGGCGATCGGCCGGGTGACCTCGACCATCTCATCGAGGGTGACGAAATCCGGGAAGTATCCGGTGGAGATACCCCACGCGCCCTCCTCCATCGCCCGGGTGGCCATCGCCTGCATCCGGGTGATATCCGCAGGTGACGCCTCCCGCGGGCCGATCTGTGCACAGGCTCGGATCGCACCCATGCCGACCATCAGCCCATAGTTCTGACGGATCGGTAGTCTCTCCATTGACTCGAGGTGCTCTCCGATAGGCCACGGTGAGCCGCCACATTGCCCGCTGATCAGCGTGGTGACACCCTGCCGGATCTGGTTCTCCACGTCCGGGATGTTGAGGATCCCTCCCTCCATCTCGTTGGACGCGTGATTGTGTACATCGACGAAGCCCGGCGCGACGATCAGTCCGGTAGCGTTGATCGCGTCGCGCGTCTCTGCCCCCGAGAGGTCGCCGATAGCATGAATGCGGTCGCCAACGATGCCGAGGTCGGCCACATATCGCTCCGCTCCGGTTCCGTCCACGATGGTGCCAGCACGTATCATCAGGTCGAAAATCATCGCTCAATCGATCCTTTCCTGCGCACCGGGGCTCCCGTCCGTCGGTGAGCGTCTCCTGTCCGGATAAGATCACTCGGAAGTCGTCGGGCACAGTTCGCTTTCATGGGAGCATTCCCTTCATTTTCAGTTCTGTGAACTACTCCGGGCGAGTCCGCGGGGCGTCGAGTGAACCCGAGCTTCATCCAAATGTCGTCGGGCGCCCCGACATCCGCTGCCGGTATCTCCGAGGGCGCGGGTCTGCCCGCCCTCCGTATGGGCGGGCTCACGCGCGCTAAATGATACCGGCGTGCGACTTGCCCTGATCTGCCCGGCGCGCCCTTTGACGCGATGGGCGACGAGTCGTACAATAATGACAGTAATGCGTTACACAAAACTCTGGTGGAGTGGATGATGCTACGTAAAGAGATAGAAGAGACTATTGAGATAGCCGCCGGCCCCTCTGAGGTCTGGTGGCAACTGACAAGCTTTGAGACGTACTCGGACTGGAATCCGCTGATAACTCGGATCGAAGGTGAACTCCGCGAGGGGGCGTCCCTCGCGGTCACGCTGCAGCCCAACGGTACTCCACCGCTGGTCCTGAAGCCCACGGTGGTTACCGTCGAGCCCGAGCGCGAACTACGCTGGAAAGAACGTATCGCGCTCCCCAATCTACTCGAAGGGGAACACTCGTTTCTCATCGAGAGCCTCGGTGTTCATCGAGTGCGGTTAACCCAGCGTCAGGTCTTCAAGGGAATGCTGGTACCCGGCGCTTTCGCACTTACGGCGAAGCACTTCCAGAGAGGGCTGCGGGAGATGAATCTGGCGCTGCGCCAGCGCGCCGAGGCCGCGCACGCGATGAACGAGGTCGCGCGAGCGGAGGCACAGACAGCCGGAGAGTAGGCGAGACTGTGCGATCGGAGGATCCGGCCGGCCTGCACAGTGTGTGTTGCGACCTCCTGTGGCGATCAGATCAACGTCTTCTGCAGTACTTCTGTCAAAAGGGTCCCACGTTTCGGCAACATATCTACCCGCCTATCTGTCCACGATTGACGGGTTTTCAACATTCAACTCGCATGTCAATGCCCATCGGCTTTACCCGGCAGGCAGGCGGATTTGGCACCGCATCTGCCTCTCATAGGCCTTGCAAGTGCGCTACAGCGAAATCAGGGCTTTTTCGGAATCTGTTTGCATTGAATCGGGGCTTCTGATATACTGTCCGCACGTGGCGAGGGAGGCCACGGTTTTCCACAACCGTTGAAAACCATGTGGAAAACCACGTGAGACGAAGGTACTCCTGCGTTTTCGGGAGCACACGGTCGCAGAGAAATTCGATCTTCTCCACAAGACATCCGCCGAAGCATTCATCGATCCAGTCATTGTGTCATCGCGGGCGACTCACCCAGTGCCCGTCGCTTCCCCACCCACAAGGGGCCGTCAGGTTCCCGTTTTTTCGGTGCACCCATGGTTCGGATGTAAAGGACGGGTACGATGGCGAGTGAGATGCAGCTTTCCGGCGAACAGATCTGGCGAGCCAGCCTGCCGTTGCTTGCTGAGCGAGTCAGTCCGGCCACCTACGATGGTTTTCTGACTAACGCGGTCGCTCTCGGTTTTGAGGGCGACCATCTTCGTCTCGGTGTGACCAGTGAATTTGCCAAGGATTGGCTTGAACGCCATCACGAACAGGTCATGACCGAGTGCGTCCGAGAAGTCGTTCAACAGCCTGTTGTGCTTGACGTCGAGGTGTTGCCCGACGCCTGCGAGCAGGCGGAGCAGGCATCGTCAGTTGAACTGGCGACGGACGAAATGACCGAGATCCCCCGGGCGAACGTTGAATCGGCCATAGCGGCGCCCCGGCAGAACTCGTCTTCGGTCGAGGCTTCCTCGATGGAGGCGGCACCGGGATCGGCGGCATCTTCGGCACGACCTTTGCGTTCGGATGCGAAGGCGACGCCGGTGTCACTGATTCCAGATGCCACCGGCGAGTTGCGGACATCTCCGCTCAATCCCAAGTACACTTTCGATGACTTCGTGGTTGCGGACTGCAATCGCTTTGCCCACGCAGCGGGTCTTCAGGTCGCGCGCTCGCCCGGCGAAGCGTACAATCCGCTCTTCATACACTCCGACTCCGGACTGGGTAAGACACACCTTATCCAGGCGATCGGGCATTTCATCATCTCGAACCGACCCGATCAGAAGGTCGTGTATATCTCCGCGGAGGCATTCGTCAATCACATGATCTCGTGCATGCGGGATAACACCATCGACCGCTTCAGACAGAACTACCGCTCCGTCGATGTCTGGCTGGTTGACGACATTCAGTTCATCGCTGCTATCGAGGGTCCCGCCTCGGAAGAGGAGTTCTTTCACACCTTCAACACCCTCTACGAGACAAATCGGCAGGTTGTGATCGCGTCCGACTGCCCGCCGCGGCATCTGCAACTGATGAATGAGCGGCTGCGCTCGCGGCTCGAGATGGGCATCGTAGCCGACCTGCGCGTTCCCGACGTTGAGACCCGCGTGGCGATCCTCGAGAAGAAGGCACAGGCCGAAGGGGTACCTCTGTCCCGTGACATACTCGAGTACGTCGCCGCAAAGATCGAATCAAACATCCGTGTGCTGGAGGGTGCACTGCTCAAGATCTGCGCCTACGCTTCTCTGAACGATGTACAGATCAGCCGATCGCTCGTGGAGAACATTATCGGTGATTACTCGACCTCGACAAGCGAGCGCCGTATCTCACTGAAGGAAATACTCAGCCTGGTGGCGGCTGAGTTGGATACGCCCGAAGATGATATCGTCTCCAAGAAGCGGTCGGCGGATATTGTCTGGGCGCGGCAGGTGGCAATCTACCTGTGCCGCGAATTGACCGACAACTCGCTCGCTCGAATCGGGGAGTTCTTCGGTGGACGAGATCACTCCACGGTCCTGCACTCTTACAACAAGGTCGCGGAGTTGATCGAAGAGGATGAACAGGTATTGTGGCTGGTCAACGACCTTAAGGCCGCTTTCGAATAATTGATGTCCGCCCCATCGCGGAAGAAGCGGGACCGATATCTCAAGTCGGGCCCGCTTGTTTCGTGTACCCGCGAGGGTATTCTCGCTTTCGCACATGTTGATATACTCCGAATCCGCCTGGGAAGTCGCGAGTATAACTCCGCCTCCGGCGACCCAATGTGCAGACCGTCGAGAACTCGGCCATCAATGCTCAGGTTATCACAGAGTTGCCTTCAACTGACCGCGGGCGGTCGCGGCAATAATGCACGCTTTCCACGACTGCGCCGCCTTATGCAATGCACATTCATCCACGGCTCTGACAGGCTCTCCTGGCCGAGTTCGTCCATATTAGGCAGCGCCATCCACAGCTATCCCCAACGTTACTCACGGCTTTCCTTCATGGATGGCCCGAGAGCTGATGGATGACGCTGGTGTTATGCACGTTTTCAACGCACGGAGTAGTAGGAGTAGTAAGTACAGATTTAAACAAAGAACAACTACTACCGCCGTGAATAACTGTGGCCTGAGGCTCACCGACGGTTCGCCCGCAAACTGCTATCGGACGCTCGCAGTGACCGTGAAGGTCTTTCCTCCGCGGTGGCGAATTGTCTTGACGCAGTGCCGCAGATAAGGTTAACTTCGTTGTCGAACTATCAGCGTCGGGCTAAGCTAAGGAGGCCCCGGAGATGTTGAACCTCTCCTGCCCCCAGGAAAAGTTGTATGCAAGCGTACAGACCGTTTCCCATGGTGTATCAGGTCGCAGCACTCAGCCGGTGCAGAATAACATCTACCTTGAGAGCACCTCGAACACGCTGAGGCTCGTGGCTACCGACCTTGAGTTCATCAGCCTCGAGGGGGAGGTCGATGGGGATGTGGCCGATCAGGGCGCGGTCACAGTTCCGGCGCGATTGCTTACCGAGGTCATCGGGGCGGTTGCGGGTGATGATGTGACCCTGGAGGCGGACGAGCAGAGCACTCTTACTGTGACCGCCGGCCGGTCGAGCTTTCGCATCCGGGGAATGTCCGCAGCCGATTTCGAGATGCTCCCGCCAATGGATGATCCGGACAGCTTCGAACTACCGCAGCGGGACCTGCACAGCATACTTTCGCAGGTGGTGTTTGCGACGTCGCGAGACGAGACCCGCCCGATCCTGACTGGCGCGTTGTTCAATATCAGCCCGAGCGGATTGGAGGCCGTCGCGACCGACACCTACCGTCTCGCGCTACGCAAGATGACGGCTGAGATTCCGATCAGCGATTCACGCGTCGCCATCATCTCGCGCACCGCACTCGATGAGGTGCTCAGGGTGATCGATGACGAGGCCGATGCGACGGCGACCGTGTCGCTCTCGGATAATCAGGTGCTCTTTGAGATCGGAAAAGTTCGCGTCGGCTCGCGTCTGATCGAGGGTCAGTTTCCCAACTATGAGAAGGTCCTGCCGGATGATTGCGATCGACAGATCACGGTAAGCAACGCGGATCTGACCAATACGCTGCGTCGGATGCTGATCGTGGCCCGCGAGGATTCGAACCGCGTGGTACTGCGCGGCTCCGATGGAACGCTGACGATAACCGCAGAGTCGCAGGATGTCGGCAAGGCGGAGGAGCAGATTCCCGCGACACTCGAGGGCGAGGAGCCGGAGATCGCCTTCAACGCCCGCTATCTGCTGGACGCACTGCAGGCCATCCCGCAGGAAGAAGTCAGACTGGAACTGTCGCAGCCGCTGAATCCAGGAACTCTCAAGCCGGTGGGCACGGATGAGTACCTCTACGTGATTATGCCGATGCAGATCATGTGAGGACTTGCGGGGTGCCACAGCGAATCGGCAGGTACATGGGCACAGGCGAGCGGTCTGTGCCCTTATCGTCTCTGAAGATGGTTGGAAATGAAACAGGATCGGTGTGGGAGCACGCTCCGAGCCGATCTGCCCGGAGAGGATCTGCAACGGGTGCATCTGAGATCGCTGGTGCTTGAGAACTTCCGCTGTTACGAGCGCGTTGAGCTTCGATTTGCGAGAGGGTTGAACGCCGTTCTTGGCCCCAATGCCTCGGGCAAGACGACTATCCTTGAGGCGATCTACCTGCTTTCAACCACCACCTCGCCACGGAGTGGAAGTGCAAAGGAGATGATCCGGCACGGGGAAAGCTGGGCGCGGGTCACCGGCGTCTTTACCGTCAGGGATCGAGATCTGACGATGCGCATGACGCTCGGCGACCCGAGCGGCGGACGCTCGGGAAGGAAGACAATCGAAGTCGATGGACGTGAAATAGCCAGCAGGCGGCGCGCGGTGGGAAGGGTGCAGTCGGTGCTCTTCTGGATCGGCGAACTGGAGGTGGTGAAGGGGCCGCCTTCGGAGCGACGCAGCTTTCTCAATCAGGCTATCGGCCAGATGAGTGCGCGCTATCTTGATGACCTTGCACGCTACCGCCGCGCTCTGCGCCAGCGCAACGAGTTGCTGAAGGAGATCGCGCGAGGTGGACGCAACGGGCGGGCGCTGGCGCCGTGGACGCGCACCCTCGTCGAGGCGGGCGCAGCGATCACGATCGACAGGGCCGAGTATCTCGCGGCTCTGGGATCGGAGTCCTCTGCCCTCCACGAGCGGCTTGGGGTCGGCGCCGAGGCACTGTCCGTGAATTATGCGCCCTCGGTAGGGGTGTCGGGGAACGAAGAGGACGTAACGCGAGCTTTCCACGAGACGCTCGCACAGATGCATGATCGTGAGGTCGAACGTGGCTCGACGCAGACGGGGCCTCACCGCGATGACGTAACACTCGCGATCGATGACGTGGATCTGCGACGTTTCGGCTCACAGGGTCAGCAGCGCACAGCCGCGCTCGCATTGAAGCTCGCCCAGGCCCGGGTGGCACGCGCCCGCACCGAGGACCAGCCGATCTTGCTGCTTGATGACTGCCTGTCGGAGCTTGATGTAAATCGCTGCGGTGCAATGCTTGACCTCAGCCACGATCACGAGCAGATGATAGTTACGAGCGCCTGTTGTCCCGAGGAGCTTGAGAGGCGCCTGGCAGATGCCCGGGTAATCACAACAGACGGAACAAGCGCGGATTGCGGATACGCGCGGGCCGACTGACCCAAGAGCGTCGGAGTGATCGAAATGAGCGGCGATCGAGAAGCCTCTGCCACTGAACTCAGCACCGTGGTAAATGCGTACCTGAGCAGCGCGGGACTGCTGGAGCGTTCGCGCGAGGGGCTGTGCGCGTTCCTGTGGGCAAAGGTCGCCGGCAAGTGGTATGCCCGACACAGCTATGTGACAAGTGTGCGCGATGGAGTGGTGAATGTTCGGTGCGACTCAGCGCCGCGCGCGCAGCAGCTGCAACTCGACTCACCGGCCATCATCGAGCGGCTTAACGAGGAGATGGGCGAGAAGTACGTCACACAGATTCGTGCCAGCAGCGCCGGGATCGATCGTCGGAGCACCGAAGTGGCACCGACTGAAGATGAACCGACCTCACGCAATCCAACACCGGATGAGCTTCAGGAGATTAAGCTTCCACCTGAGGCCATCGAGCAGATAGCGGAATGCGCGCAGCAGGCGCCGGTGGAGTACCGCGACCGTCTTGAGCGGATCATGCTGGCGCAGGCCCGCGTGCAACTGTGGCGGCGCGATCAGGGCTTCGCGCAGTGCCCTGATTGCGGCACGTATCATCCCGGCGACGAAGACTACTGTCTCGCCTGCCGACCGCCCGAAGCTCCGGTGAATGCCGGTGGTGAGGAGGGTCTGAGCAAGTTCTTCGAGTAAGCGATCGTTCTTTGACAGCCGATCGCGCAGACACACGTGGAGGTGGCGCAGATGGCAAAGCAATTCGAGGGAACGCTCGAGAAGATAGACGACTATCGATGGCGCATTCCTCGTGACGAATCATACGGGATGGTCACCGAGGGCATTGTCTTCGCCGATGAGGAGTTGATGAAGGACCTTCGCACCGATGCCGCGCTCACGCAGGTGCAGAACGTGGCATGTATGCCCGGCATCGTGGGTCCGTCGATGGCCATGCCCGATTGTCATTACGGCTACGGCTTCCCGATCGGCGGCGTCGCGGCCTTCGACCTCAATGAGGGAGTCATCTCGCCCGGAGGCGTTGGATATGACATCAACTGCGGTGTGCGCCTGCTTAGAACCGATCTGGAGGAGCAGGACGTGCGGGGGAAGCTGCAGGAGTTGACAGACAGCCTATTCCGCGAGATACCCGCGGGCGTCGGTGAAAAGGGCAAGATTCAACTTGATGAGAAGGAACTGCGGCGGGTGCTTGAGCGCGGCTCTGAGTGGGCGGTCACGCAGGGCTACGGGAATGAAAATGATCTGGAGGTCACCGAAGACGGCGGATTCATTGAAGGCGCCGATCCTGATGCGATCTCCGATCACGCGCGCGAGAGGGGCCGCCCGCAACTCGGCACTCTCGGCAGCGGCAATCACTTTCTCGAGATTCAGTGCGTGGACCGCATCTATGACGATGAGGCGGCGTCCCGCATGGGAATCCTCGATGAGGGCCAGGTTACCGTAATGGTACATACGGGCTCTCGTGGTCTCGGCTACCAGGTCTGCGATGACGCGCTCAAGCAATTACAGCGCGCAGCGCAGAAGTACGGGATCGACCTGCCGGACCGTCAGCTCGCCTGCGCGCCGGTGGACTCCCCTGAAGGGGAGAGTTACTTCGCCGGAATGGCGTGCGCTGCAAACTACGGTTGGGCGAATCGGCAGATCATAACTCACTGGATGCGCGAGGCGTTCGAGCGCGTGCTCGGCAGAGGGATCTCGCAGATCGGCCTGCAGTTGGTGTATGATGTCGCGCACAACGTTGCGAAGTTCGAGGAGCACGAGGTAAACGGCCGGCGGCAGCGGCTCTGTGTGCATCGCAAGGGTGCGACGCGGTGCTTCGGTCCCGGTCGCGAGGAGGTACCTGAGCGCTATCGCGACCTTGGCCAGCCTGCGATCATCCCCGGTGACATGGGCACCGCCTCATGGCTGATGCTCGGAACCGATGAGGCGATGCAGCTTACATTCGGATCCACCTGTCACGGCGCCGGGCGAACGATGTCGCGTACAGCAGCGAAGAAGCGGCAGCATGGACGTGAGGTGCAGTCCGAACTGGAAGGACGTGGAATCAGGGTTCGCTCTGCGGGCCTTAAGACGCTCGCTGAAGAGGCCTCGTACGCGTACAAGGATGTCGATCGCGTGATTGGGGTAACGGACCGTGTGGGTCTCTCGCGCCGTGTCGCTCGAATGAGACCACTGGCGGTGGTGAAGGGCTGAACGCTTCGTTCCGCTCTGGCGCCGCTGCGACCATACGAACGACAGGCGCGGACGTGGGCTCGCCCCTCCCGAATGGCACAGACGAGACAGCGGTTCGCCGCGCCTGTTGCTTTGCTGCTGGTAGCTATCTGACGCACCTGGAGGTAATAATGGCCGAGATCGCAGGGATGAAGGTGCTCGTGACCGGTGCACACGGATTCGTTGCCGGACATCTGATCGAGCGGCTTGTCGAGGCGGGCGTGAGTGTTGTCGGCGTAGACCTTTGGGTGCTGCGCGAGTCATATCTGAGCACGTGCGAGGCTATGCGCAGAGTCGATCTGGTCGAGGGTGACATCGCGGATCTTGCCGCTATGCAGCGGCTCTTCGAGATGCACAGTCCGGATGTGGTGATGCATCTCGCGGCACAGGCGGATGTCCGGCGGGCATTGGCGAATCCGCTCGGGACTTTCGAGGCTAATGTGCGCGGCACCTACATACTGCTGGAGTGCGCGCGCCGGGCGTGGGATGACGGCAGCCCGCACGCGATGGTAGTGGCGAGTTCCGACAAGGCCTATGGCGAGCACGAACATCTTCCCTACCGCGAGGATGATGAACTGCGCGGTCTTTACCCCTACGATGTGTCCAAGGCCTGCGCGGACATGATCTCGCGAGGTTACCATGCGGCATACGAGATGCCGGTGGCCGTGGTGAGGTGTGCGAACATCTACGGCCCGGGTGACCTCAATTTCAACAGGATAATACCCGGAACCCTGCGCTCGCTGTTAAAGGGCGAGCGCCCGATTATCCGCTCTGACGGGACGCCGCTGCGCGATTATCTGTATGTCGATGACGCGGTCGATGGCTACATGCGGGTGATGAACGCGCTGCTCGAGGGCAGGTGCGGCGGCGAGGCGTTCAACTTCGGCACGGGCGACCCGGTCAGTGTGCTGGAGGTATTCGAGGAGATGGTGGACACCGCGGGGCGGCCCGACCTTGCCCCGGAAGTGCTTGGCGAGGCGTCGAAGGAGCTTCCCGATCAGTTCATCTCGGCGGCTAAGGCGCGTCGGCTACTGGCCTGGGAGGCGCGTCTCTCGCGCGAGGAGGGCCTGCGCAGGACCTTTCGCTGGTACAGGGATAATCTGGCCGCAATTGAGCGTTGAACATAATGAGCACCCGGCAATTCTGCCTTCATTATCCCTGCGGATGTGACTGAAGCGTGAACGCGACTGCCGAGAGACGCTCGGCATCTGTTTCCACGATAGAAGCGTGGCTGAGACGATGGTGTCAGATGAGGGCTGCAAATGAGCGATTACGCGACGGAAGCACTGACATTGTCCTAAGCCGGGAGCGACGACATTCGGTCCATGACAGGTCGTTGGCCCGTACAATGCAACGAGTAATCGAGTTGGTCGGAGCGGTGACAGGTAACCTCCCCGCGTCCATCGGAGCAAAGCATTCAGAGCTTCGATTGGTCACGAGAATGGAGATGTGGCCCCGATTGATCCATGGTACAGGCATGTCAATTTTGCGATCGACCGTGAAACGCTCGGTGACAGTCTGTCGGAGTCAATTCGGGCGTTGGGAACTACGATTGAGTACCTCAGGGAGAACGGGCCCGAATGAGCGCCCCGGCATTACATGAAACTAAGCGTCGTCATGCCGGTCTACAACGAGAGAGAGACCATCCTTGAGATACTCGATCGCGTGCGCGCGGTTGAGGTCAGCAAGGAGATCATCATAGTAGATAACTGCTCGACCGACGGCACGCGCGAGATCGTGGAGGAGATCGACTACCCTGAGGTGCGCAAGATACTTCAGGACCGGAACCGGATGAAGGGCAATTCCGTCAAGAAAGGTATAAGGGCGGCGGGCGGCGAGTACACCATCATCCAGGATGCCGACCTGGAGTACGATCCACGCGACTATGAGCCGCTGCTTGCGGAAGCGGAGCGCAGCGATGTGCTTGCGGTCCTCGGCTCCCGAGCGCTGGGAGCGGCGCAACGGTGCGAACAGATGCCGGTGAACTCGTTCTCACTGGGCCGCGACTTCCTCAACGATTACTTCAACGTGTTGTTTGGGACGCGCCTGACGGACATTGCTACCTGTTACAAGCTCGCACCAACCAGTTTTCTGCAGAGTCTCGACCTTGTCAGCGACGGTTTCGACCTCGACTTCGAGCTACCTGCCCGGTTCGTGCTGGAGGCGCAGAGACGAGGGCAGCAGGTTGTCGAGGTGCCGATCCGTTACTATCCGCGCAGTGTCGAGCAGGGTAAGAAGATCCGATGGACCGATGGCATCGCGTCACTGCTCGCGATCACCCGTTTCCGCTTCCTCGCCATAGACAGGTGAAAGGATGAGAAGCCGGCTTCCGCTGATACTGCTGCTGAGCGCCGGATTGCTACTGGTCGGTATAGCGGTCTTTGTCTTCGTGGTCGGTCGACCCGAGCCACCGCCCGATGAGGTGGAGCCGCCTAATGGACCACCCGGGATCATGGAGCCCGGGGTTGATGAGTTAGATGATGAGGATCCGGTCGAAATCACCGACACCGAGATCACGGCACGCGAAGATGGTGAGGTCATCTGGCGGGCGACCTTCGAGGGGGAGATCGAGATCGACGAGCGCGGCGGTACGGCGCGCGCTGAGAAGGTACACTGGCGCTTTGAGGGAGAGGGCTTCGATGACCTGAACCTGCGCGCCCCTCTGATGGAGGCTGATTACGCCGGAAAGATGCTGAGCTTCTCACGCGGGGTGCGGATCGAGGCCGAGAACGGTCGCCTGGAGTTCGAGGCGGGCAGCGTAGATTACGAGTTTGACACTCACAAGTTGATCGGCAGCGGAGATATCCGGATGCGCAGTGGAGCTTATGTGCTCATCGGCACGCACCTGGTGATAGATAATCGGACCGAGAGAGTCCGCGTCAGCAACGGAACGCTAAGCAAGGAACGGTGACGCCCCAAATGTTATCGCGCAATGATGTCATAGCAACCGGCGTGAGGATCCTTCTCACCACGGGGCTGGCGGTGATGCTGGTAGCGGTGGCGGGCGGGCAGCAACAGACGAGGAGAACCGAGACCGGGAAAGTAACGGCCGACCTGATCGAGTATGACTTCGGCAGACACGCCTTCACCGCGACAGGCAACACCCAGGTTACGATCAAGGGGGCGCATGAGTCGGAGATTCGCGCTCCCGGTCTCTCGATGGAACTGAGCGAAGACATGGACCAGATACTGACCATCGAGGCTGAGGGTCCGGTGAACTTCGAGGTGCTGACCGCGCCCGATGAGAACGGCACGCGGCGGAGGGTCGTGGCGCGGGCCAGCAATAGCGCCGTGTACCGGCAGGCGGATGAGACGATAGCGCTCACCGGCGACGCTCGAGCGGATGTCACCACCGTGCCGGATCGCGGCGTTGACGCCGCGCATTTCGCGGGAGAGTCCATCGTGGTCAACCTGAGGGAGAGCACTCTGTCCGTGCGGAAGGCGACAATAGAGGTCACCACCGAGGTCGAAGAGGGTGGGGGCCGATAGGATGTCACTTGACGCTCGGGGGCTTGTGAAAACCTACGATGGTCGGCGTGTCGTTGATGGAGTGGACGTGGAGGTTCAGCGCGGCGAGATCGTGGGACTCCTCGGACCAAACGGTGCCGGAAAGACGACCTCCTTTTACATGATCCTCGGCCTGGTGCGTTCGGAACAGGGTTGCGTCGAACTGGACGGGGTCGATCTGGCGCCCTTCCCAATGCATGATCGCTGCAGAAAGGGCCTCGGATACCTCGCCCAGGAACCGTCAGTCTTCCGACGCCTCACGGTGCGCGAGAACCTCCTGCTCATCCTCGAGATGCAGGGGCTCGCGCGCAAAGATCAATGTGCCCGTGCCGATGAACTGCTGGCACGACTGAGCCTGACCGATCGCGCTGACGCACGCGGCGCTGTGCTCTCAGGTGGCGAGCGCCGACGCGTTGAGATCGGCAGGACGCTGTGCACGCGGCCCTCCTTCATACTCCTCGATGAGCCCTTCACGGGCGTGGATCCCATCGCGATAGACGAGATAAGAAGCATCATCACCGACCTTCAGTCCGATCAGATCGGCATCCTTATTACGGATCACAATGTGCGGGAAACGCTGGAGATCTGCGATCGCGCGTACATCATCTCGGAAGGAAAGATACGCACCCAGGGACCTGCGAAGGAGTTGCCCGGCGATCCCATCGCCCGGCAGTTCTACCTGGGCGATCGATTCAGAATGTGAAACGGCGAGCGGCAAGCCGAGGTGCAGGGTAAACGACACAGGATGCGAGCGTCCTGCCGCTCCGGTCGATGCAGGCATGATTGTCTGCGCCAGCCTGCACCCAACCCATTGAGACTGATAACCATGAAGCGCCTCGATCGATATGTGTTGACGGAGGTGATTCCCCCATTCCTCTTCGGGATAGGGGCGTTCATGGTTGTGATAGTCGGCGTCGAGTTCCTCTACAGGGCGCTTCGCATGCTCTATCAGGATGGTTTTCCACTCTGGGCGGTGACCCAGATATTCCTGCTTCAACTGCCCGGAGTGATCACGCTGACTCTGCCAATGGCGGTGATGTTCGGCTCGCTGATGGCTATCGGCCGGATCTCCAGCGACGGCGAGCTTGTAGCGATGCGTGCCGGCGGGGCGAGTATACCGCGGGTGGGGCTGCCGATCATCCTGTTCGGGCTCTTCGTCACACTTTCGGGCTTCGCGATCTCTGAGACACTGGTACCGTGGTGCAGGCACCGCGCCTGGCAGATCGCGCGACAGATGCATGGAACCGTCGCGGAGGAGCGGGACTTCGCACTTGAGGTGCGCGGGGAGAATGAAGGCCTCGAGCGCTGGCTCCACGCGCGCGACCTCGATACCGATTCTCTGCGGATGGTTGATGTTACGATCGTTGACTTTACAATCGCAGCACGTCCGTATCTCTACACCGCGCAAAGCGCCAGGTGGCAGGGAGAGCACTGGGTGTTGGAGAATGTTGAGGTCACCTACTGGCAGGGCGGGCAGAGGATCATCGAGGGAAGCATACCGAGGATGAAACGCTACGTCGGTCGCTCCGCGGCGGAGATAGAGCACGTGCGGAAGATGCCCGAGGACATGACGCTGCGCGAGCTTCAGGAGCAGGCGGCCCTGTCCGAAGAGCGCGGCCGCACAACATGGGCGAATCGCCTGCGCCAGCACTATCACGTCAGAATCGCGCTGCCGTGGGCAACGGTGGGACTGGCCGTGCTGGGGGTAGGGATGGGCGTGCAACGGCAGCGCTCATCGCGCGGTATCGGACTCGGGCTGTCGCTTGTGGTTATCTTCATATATTACATAGTCACGCATACGCTCAGTCTGCTCGGTGAGCGGGGCGTGGCCCATCCAGCGCTCACTGCATGGGTGCCGAACATTCTACTGTATCTGACCGCGCTGGGCTTTATGCTTAGAACTTCGCGCTGACACACGGTCGCCGGACTCGGAGACAAACCGATTATGCCCATCTACGCCATTTCCGTCTTTGTCGCGCTGGCTGTCCTCGGGGCGCTGATTGCGTACCTTGCGGACATCACCGGTGCGTGGCTGGGCAGGCGGCGCAGTTCGGTGTTCGGGCTGCGTCCACGGCGAACCGCGCGTATGCTCACGGTTATCATCGGAGCGGTGCTGCCGCTGATCGGCATCCTCGTTGCAGTCATAGGTTCCGATTACGCCCGCCTCGCTGTCTTCGAACTCAACGACCTGCTCAGACGACAGGAGCAACTTCAGGAGAGTCTGGTTGAACTGCAGGAGCAGGTCGATGACTACGAGCGGCAGGTTCTGATCGCGGAGGAGCGCGCGTCAGATGCTGAGGAGCGGGCCGAGGAACTGGAAGCCGTCAGAGATGAACAGCAGTCGCTGATCGCGGGGCTTTCAGATCGCGCCGAACAGCTTGAGGCCCGCGCGACCGACCTTGAGGATAAGGTCGGGTCACTCACGGCTCTGCGCGATGCCCTCGAGGCCGATCTCGGCGACGCCCGCGGTAATCTGCGCGAGGCCGAGGAGGCCCTAACACGGAGCGAGCGAGACCTATCCGCAACCGAGGAGCAGCGCGAACGGCTGCGCGAGGATGTCGAGCGACTGCGGGCACAGGTCAATAACCGCGTCAATCAGCTTTCCGTCGTCAACAGAGAACTCGATCAGATCCAGCGCCTGCTTGAGCCGACACAGGAGGAGCTTGCGGCACGCGCGCGCGAGCTTGCCCGAAAGGAACAGCAGATCGCCGAGATCGAGGAGCAACTCGAGGATACTCTGCGGCGTCAGGAGCTGTTTTCCGAGAGACGCGCGCTCTTCGAACCGGGAGATGAACTGATCCGCGTCGTGATGCCGGGAGATGCGACCCTCGATCAACTGGAAAGCGAACTGCTCGAGATCCTGTACCTCGCCAGTGCCGTGGCGGAAAGGCAAAGGGTGCCGAGAGGGTCCAGCGGTCGTGCGGTTGTCGTGGTCGCGCCGGTGCCGGCACAGGCAGTCGGCGAGGAGGTGCCCGAGAGCGCCATAGTAGGCAATGTAGCTCAGCAGCTACACAGAGGCGACGCCGATCAGTGGGTGGTGATGGTGCGCGCATTCCGTCGCTACTTCGCGGGCGACCGGACGCAGGTAGCGGTACAGTTCGAGGCCCGGCCCAACCGTCTGTGCTTCCGTGAGGGTGAGGTCATTGACGATTTCACCATCTCCGGTGACGCCACGCTTCTGCAGGCCTTCGAGCGACTCTGGCTGCGCATCGCGAATCAACCGACCTCTCATGTGCGCGCAGCGGCGATCGCCAGAGACATGCTACCCCACGCGGAGACGGGCAACTACGGCTCGATCGATCTCGCTGATCTCTTCAGGGCCGCGGAGGAGATTGAGTCCGGAACCGAGAGGATGCGTGTCAGGGTGAAGGCCGCAGAGGACACCTATACCCGCGGGCCGCTCATACTGGAGATCGTGGTCACTCAGAACGATGAGCCGTCATGAGACAGACGGCGTGCAGGAGCGAGACCGCCACGCGCCCGTGATCGCGGTGGACCCGGGCAGCGACCGCTGCGGCCTCGCCGCCGTCGCGGTTGATGGCACAGTGCTCGAAAGAGACATCGTGGAAGCCGATCAGGTGGGACTTGCCGCCGCCGCACTGGCACACAGCCACGGGGCGACGGTCGTGGTGCTGGGCACCCGTACCGGCTCCCCACGCGCGTGGGAGTTGATACATGCTGCAGCACCGGAGCTTGCCATCGCCGAAGTCGAAGAGCACATGACAACCCTTGAGGCCCGCGAACGCTACTGGCTGGAGAATCCGCCCGGATGTGTGGGAAAGCTGATCCCCCGGGGTCTTCGAGTCCCGCCTGTCCCAATCGATGACTGGGCCGCCGCGATCATCGCCGAGCGTTATCTCCACGGAACCAGGGCCGGTGACGAAGACGGCTGCCCGCGCGGTGGGCGAGACATACCCGACGCAGGTGAGCAAGACACAATCGGGAGCGATGATGACTGATGGCCGACAGCAGAATCGAGCAGCTTGAGATCGGAGACCGCATCATCGGGACCTACGCGGCAACGAACAAGTCGCTTGCCAGCTTCCGGAGCAAGCCCGGTCAGTACCTCTCGGTAACGCTGGCGGACTCCAGCGGAAAGCTTCCTGCGCGCATGTGGGACAATGCCGAGGAAGCTGCGCGCCTGTTCTCCAACGGCGATGCCGTTACCGTGCGGGCGGTGGTGGAGGAATATCGGGGGCAGAAGCAACTGGTGATCGAGAGGCTGAAGAAGGCCGATGCCGAAGAACTGGACGGGGCGGAACTCGTGCCCAGCACCAGCCATGATCCCGGGCGGCTTCGTGAGCGATTGCTTGAGGCGATCGCCAGCATTGAGGACCCGCACCTATCCGCGCTGTTGGAGAATATCTTCTGTGAGGAGGCCTTCCTGCAGCGATTCTGTCGGATACCCGGGGCGAAGGCGTTGCATCACTCGTATCTGGGCGGGCTCGCCGAACACACCGTCGGGGTGATCGAGATCGTTGAAACGGTTGCCAGAGTACATCCCGAACTCGATCGTGACATACTCGTCGCCGGAGCACTGCTGCACGACCTCGGCAAGGTCGTCGAGCTTGAGTGCAACGCCTCGATAGAGTACACTGATCAAGGAAGACTGGTGGGACACACCGTGCTCACCGATCGTATCGTGAGCGCTGCCATAGATGAGATTGAAGGCTTTCCGGAGGAGCTTGCGAACCGGCTGACCCACCTGCTTCTGTCGCACCACGGGCAGCGCGATTACGGCGCACCGGTGTTGCCAATGACCGCCGAGGCATGCGCTCTGCACTACGCCGACAATCTCGACGCTCACGTGCAGTACTTCAATCAGGTGATCTCCGAGGGCGCCGAAGCCGGAACTCAGTGGTCCGACTACCAGCGCCTCTTCGAGCGTTACATCTACGTGGGATCGCGCCGTGCAGCGCCGGCCGCGACTCCGTGTGTGAGGGCGGACGCGAGCGAGTTACATCCACCCGCTGATAATGCCGGTCCGGCGGCCGCGCCGTCCGCAGAAGACGAGCAGGACGGTGGCCAGATGGGGCCGAATAACCTGTTCGAGCAGTAGAGCCGTCACATCAGAAAAGACAATCTGCGCGCGAATGTTTCCCGCGCTCTGAACATCGTGTTGGAAGCAACGTCTTAGAATGGCGAAGGGCACTGAACTCTCTCAATCAGAAATCGAAGCAATCGTAGAGCGGGCGAAGAAAGGCGACCGCGAGGCATTCGGAGTGCTTGTAGATCAGTACAAAGATAAGATCTACAACTACGTCTCGCGAATGCTGTCTGACCCCTACGAAGCCGAGGATGTAACGCAGGAGGCTTTCCTCCGCGCCTATCGCTCGCTGCCGAGATTCCGCGGGGCCTCGAGCTTTCACACCTGGCTCTACCGCATCGCGAGCAATCTTGCCATCGATGTGGTGCGCAAGCGCAAGCGATCGGAGCCGACGTTCTCGATCGATGAACCGCTCGAATCCGAAGAGGGAGAATACGAGCGGGAGCTGCCGTCCGAAGACGGCGGCCCGGAACAGCGGGCCACGACGCGCGAGACGCGTCTGGCGGTACGGCGGGCAATCATGGATCTGCCCGAGAAGTTGCGGGACGTGATGATCCTCTACGAGCTTCAGGGTGAGACGTACGAGGACATCGCCGAGATACTCGATGTGCCGCTCGGTACCGTTAAGAGCCGACTGTTCAATGCCCGAAACAGATTGAAGGAGAATCTCAGGTCGCTGGTCGAGGCGGGGGAGATTGAAGTTGGGCAATGATCTTTGCGATCGAGCCCTGATCCACTGGAGAGCAATGCTCCCTGAGAGCAAAGCGGTTCGCTGCCGAGGGCGGCACCGTCTGAAGCATAGCCAGAACGTCAAAGAATGAGTCCGGGGAGCTGGAGGTCGAGACCGATGATTTGCAAGCAGGCCCAGGAGGACCTCGTCGGATGCTGGGGGTGTGCCGACGAGCTTTCCTCCGAGATCCTGTCTCATCTCGAGGAGTGCGAGCAGTGCCGCCATGAGGCGCTGCTGCTGCGAGAGACACAGGTGATGTTACACTCGCTGCCGGTCGAGCGAGCCCCTGAGGGTCTTACTGCACAGATCATGGACAGATTGCCGCACGAAGGACAGCAGGCTGGCTGGGGCGAACGAATCGCTCGATGGCTGGTGCCGGAGCGCCGAATGCAGTGGGGTCGCGCCGCCGCTCTCGGTGCCGCGCTCGCAATCGCGATCGCCGGAGGGGTCTACTGGTACGGGCAGGAACAGCAGACACCGCTGCAGGAGCAGGTGGTGGCCACAACTCCCGCCTCGGAGACGGGTGGAGACGAAAGGCTTGCAATCACGGATGCAGAGCTTGACGAGCTTATCCTCAAGCATCAGATGCTTGAGATGAGTCAGCCGCTTGCCGACGATGTCGGAGTCGGCCTGGTAGTTTACACGTCACGGTAACTGAGTCACTTAGAGGTCAATGAAGATCACGCATATAGTCGGTAACCTCAGCAGGATCGCGGTCATCTGCACGGTGTTTGCTACCATAGCCTCGGTGCAGATGGCGGAAGCCGAAACGACACCACTTTCGATCCTCCGAAGATCAATCAACGCGCGCACAACCGTCAGCTTCACCGGGCTACGTACGGTAGTGGTATTCGAGAACGGCCAGAGGGTTCGCGAGGTACGCCAGAGAGTGTACTCGCAGGCACCCGACAGGATGCGCGTGGAGTTCCTGACACCTGAGAGCGAACGAGGCCGGCTTCATGTGAGTGTTGGCTCTATTCGCTGGGACTATCACCCCAACACGAACCGCGCCGTTCGTATTGAGGCGCCTCCGGTAAGAGAGAAGATACGTAACCGTCTCGACGAGTTGGACCGGATCGCGCAGACCATGACGCTTCAACATGCGGGACGAGACACCATCGCAGGTCGCCCGACGCACGTGATCAAGATCTATACTGCCGAAGGTGTCACCGTGCAGAAGTCATGGATCGATGGCGTACACTTTGTCAGCCTCAAGACACAACGCTTTGACGGCCAGGAGAACCTGAGGTCCTCCACAGAGTACACGGAAATCAGCTACGAGCCTGCCTTTGCACCGGGCACCTTCGATTTCGAGCCACCTCGCGGCTGCACGGTGGTGGAATCGTCACGACCCGCAGAGCCGATCAGCCTTGCTGAAGCTGAACGCAAAGTGGGCTTTTCCGCCGTCCTGCCGGAATACCTGCCGCGCGGGTACTCACTGCAGAGAGACAGAGCCAACGTCATCGAAGTCCAGGGACAGAAGACGCTGTGGCTTCCCTTCAGTAACACCATGGAGACGCTCAGTCTCTTCCAGCGGCGGGCGCGCAGTACCGGCGACGTCCACCAGGGTAGCCGGTCGATCACCTGGACCGATGGAGGCTTCTGCTTCACACTGATGGGACCGCTGAGCAGAACCGAGATGCGAAGGATAAAGCAGTCGATCGAGCCATGATGGAGGCGCAGAGAATCCAGCAGATCCGGCGATGAGCCGCATGATCTGCGGGTGGCTCGAACGGCCGAGAGGGACATGCACGAAAAGAACCCGTAGATTTCTGTCTGTGGACTCAAGTATCTCCCTATACTGCCGATAACAATGTTGGGGTATGCGTGGGGGGACAGCGTCCGGAAGTGAGGAGAGATGCATTGAAAATCGATCCGAGCAGTCTGAACAACATCAGCAAGAGTAAGGTCGAACGTGTCGGCGGCAAGAACCTCGAAGAGGCGCGAGGGATTGACGGCGCAGGTGAGGCGGCGCGGGGTGAGAGCGCCGATCGACTCGCACTGAGTGAGCGCGCCGAAGAGATGAAGGCCGCGCGCGCGGCGATGGCGGAGGCGCCCGAGGTACGCGCCGATCGCGTCGCCGAACTCAAGGCACAGGTCGAGGCGGGTACATACGAGATAGATACGGATAAGGTGGCCGAGCGGATACTCAACCCGCGTCAATGAGCGCACCTCGGTTCACCTGTGCCGGCCGCGCGACGACCCCCGCGCGGCCGGCAACCATTTAAGCACGCAGGGATTCCTGCCGGTGGTTCTGAGGCGGGCAGGCCACGAATGGACTAAGGGGGAAATCTCTACACAGAAGGCGAGGAAGACATCCGTGCGCAGGCATCTGAGATGGATCACAATTGCGATTGTCGCAGTCGGCGGTCTGACGTACTACTACGTCGCTGTAGTGGTCCCTCAGCGTGTCCCGGACAGGACACAGATACTGCGCCTGATCGCGGAGGTGGAGAGGTCAATCGAGCAGGCGCGCGTCTCAGGACTAATGCAACATATCTCTGAGGACTACGAGGACAGCCACGGATTCAACCGCCGCATGATCCAACGCCTGGCGATATCCGGCGCGCGCAGCCAGAGAAGACTAAACCTTAGCGTACAGGTGCCGGAGGTAGATGTCCACAACGACACTGCGACGTTCGTAGCTGAGGTCGCGTACACTACGGGGGACCGCCCCGTCATCCCGAGCGAGGCGCAGCACCTGACGGTGACCGGTCAACTGCGTCGTGAGCGGGGCACGTGGAGAGTTGTCAGCGCAGATGGCTGGCAGGAGGGACAACGTTCATTCTACTGAGAGAGTGGAGAGGTGGATGAGATGTTGCGCGGAACCTGCGCGGGCGCGCTGCTGCTCATAATGACGTGCGCCGTGGCCGGCGCCGGAGTCTTTCTCGGTCCTGATGCCCGCTTCACGTCCATGGATATCGTGCGTAATCCCCGGTTCGATCGCGGAGGCGCCAGCTATGCGAGTGAATGGCGCCCTCTGCCGGGCCGCTTCCGCATGCACCGGCTCAGGACGAAGACCGGCGACCAGGCCCTTTTTCTGCAACTGCGCGAGGCCGGCGACGGTGGAGTCATCCAGACTGTGGATTTGCCGCCTGAGCGCGATCTGAGCCTGCAGATGCTGGCCACCTGCTGGGGGATTGAAGAATGCGCGGTGGTGGCGACGGTCACCCGCGTCGAGGACGGTGAGGTCCTGACAGAGATCATGATCGATGGCGTCGAGCGCGGTGTGATGGCGCAGAACCTCTTCACCGGAGAGGGTGGTCGGGCCGAGGTGATGCTTCGCCTCGTAGGGGAGCGAGGGGCCCGCTCGCTGATCGACTGGATCAGCTTTGGTCCGTCTGTGGACGCCTGGGAGGAAGCGCGAGGGCCCGTGTTCACGGGAGAGGATCTGATACTTGCGCCCGGGGAGGGTCTTCGTGTAGATGCGGACTTCGCCCCAGAGTTGCTGCCGCAGGCCGCGCAGATGCTGCAGGAGGCGCTCGAGGATCTCACCGGCCGGTCCACGCGCGACATCGGCGCGGTAGTCTCAGTCGCGGTCGATGAGCCGCAGGCGACCGACTGGCCCGCGCGCGAGTCGTATCGGCTGACCGTGGATCCTGAGGGCGTGCGGATCGATGCCCCCGCCGAGGGGGGCGCCTTCCGGGGCATGATGACCGTGATCGATCTGCTGCGGCCCGAGCCGGACGGGGGCGCGCGCATCGTGGCGGTGGATGTCGAGGATGCACCGGCACTGCCGTGGCGGATCGGCTCGGACCACGATCTGCACGTCCGCGATAGCTTCGAGCATGGCGCTCTGCGCACCGCGCGCCTGAAGCTGAACATGGCGGTGGTGGATCACGATCCGCCCGGCACCGGGATTGATGATGATGCCGCGATTGCGCTTCTGCGAGCAACGGGCGTGGAGCCGATGGTGGAAATCGAGGACACCGTCTCCGAGCGGCGGGAGGCCGCATTCAAGCGTTTCCGCGAGCTTCATGGGGTGACGCACTTCGCGATCGAAGCGCCGTGGGATCGCGAGGGCAGACCTGATTGGACGGATCCCCTGCTGGCGACAGCCCGCGAGATGGCACCTGAGATCGTCGTCATCGTCCCCGCATTCGGGGAACTCTCCACGCGTTACAGCGGAGCCGAGAGATTCGTGCCGCTGTCGGTTGCGGAGATGGAACGCTGGCCGCAGGGGGTGGTGGCCTGCCTGTTGCCCGACACGCACTCGGAGGACGCGGCACGGCAGCTTGCCGCCGCGGAGGCGAACGAAGTGCGTTACGTTATCTTCGATGCCCCGGAGCTTGACGGCACCCGCGCGGCGCTGCGCGCCCGGCAGGAGAGCGAGAACTGTCTCGGTGTGATCATCGTCGGTGAGCGCGATTTCATGAGGCAGGCCGCGGACCTTGCGTGGAGAGGACAACGGTAGAGCAGGACCGTCTTTAGCGGAGCCGGTGCAGCCCGCTCTCAGGGTAATCCCTGAGATCAAACCTCTCGATACCCCTGCACGTCATTAGAGATGAATACCTATTACGGTGGGCAGAGGATGTGAACTGATGCGGTTCGCGGCCGGTGTGACCCACATCTTACTCGGTTGCATTATCGCTCTGGGCCTCATGGCCGCAGGAGAGGCCCATGCAGACTCCGTCGCGTACCGCGTGGAGTTCGTCGATGGATTCGGCCTCCACATAGTTCAGATCGATCTCAACAATCCGCGAGTGAAGGTCACTCCGCTGCTCGCTGCACGATTCCCGGGCGGCTCAGAGCCGATGCTGGCGATATGCTCCCGCGAGGAACCCGTGGCGGCGGTCACCGGAACCTTCTTCTCCACCACCACGCAGTTGCCCATCGGAGACATAGTGATAGACGGGCGTCTCGTACACTTCGGCGGCATGGGCAGCGCCCTGGCTATTACCCCCGATAACCGCGTATTCTTCCGCCGAATCCCCTACGGTCGCACGCAGGACTGGGAGCCCTTCGAGAGCGTTATGGCAGCCGGACCGATGCTTCTGGAGAAGGGCGAGGTAGCGCTTGCGCCGGTAAACGAGCGGTTCCGCGACTCCCGTGTGCTAGGAAGGGCCAGCCGCGCTGCTGTCGGCATCACCGAGCACAACAAGCTGTTGCTGGTCGCGACCCGCGAGCAGATGAGCCTGTGGGAACTCGCGAAGGTAATGCGGGGCCTTGGATGTATCGACGCGATCAACTTCGACGGGGGCAGTTCGACAGGGATGTACTATCGCGGTACGGCCCGAGTCACCCCTACCCGGTCGCTGGTCAACATGCTCGCAGTGTACGAGGATGTACCTCCCGAGAGTCGCGTCGCGCTTGGCGATCCACCCATGGAGCCAGACGCTATCTCCCGCTACCACGCAGCGAGGGCTTACGACCTTTACATGCAGGCGCAGACGCCGCTGGCGAAGGGAGAGCTTGCGGGTGCTATAAGGCTGCTTGTGCGGGCCACGGAGCTTGATCCGATGAACGCCTCCTACCACACTCGCCTCGCGGAGACGCTTGCCCGGCAGGGTAGAGATAGGTCAGCCGCCAAAGCGTGGACGACCGCTGGAGAGATCCTGCTGGAGAAGGAGCTTCATGAGATCGCAGTGGAGCGCTTCGAATCCGCACTGGCGGCGGACCCAGACTGCGAAGTGTCCGCGAGAGGTCTGGCGCAGGCGTTTCGCGGCCTGGGATTGGAGGCGCAGGCGCACCGCATCGAGTACGAACTCGCGCGCTCGGAAGTCGAGCGAGGCCTCCCCGCCGCGAATCGCAAGCTCATGGTTGATCTCGCGACCCGCGCGGTCGCCATGAGCGCGGCCCAGATCTACGGAGGCTTCGTCGGACCCGCACTTGTCACAGTCATGAACCGACACTTCTCCCCCGGGCGCGAAGAGGTCCAGCACCTGGCGGTTTCCCGGACGCGTGGCGGAGAGGACGCCATCAGCCGATAGTCCAGGGTAAGACCGATCACTCTTCCTGCTCGACCGGATGCTGGAGTCGTGTATAACAGTATATGCCGGGCTCGCTGTCCTCGATCACTTCCGCACCGCAGCACTTGCGATAGAAGTCCGTCGGCCCGGCACTGCCGATGATCGCGTAACCGTAGCCCATCTGCTCCATTGCCTCGAGGCACGCCACGGTCAGCACACCTCCGATTCCTCGCTTGCGATAGGCTTCATCCACGCCCATCGGCCCGAAGAAGTTGCGGCGAGTGCATTCGTAGGCCGCAAAGCCCACGATCCGGCTTTCCTCCTGTGCGATGAACACTGAGATCGGTTTGTTGGCGAAGCCTGCCGAGGTCTCGTCCGCCCAGCCCTCGCTGAAGTGTTCGGCGATGAAGCGTCGAAGCGCACTAAGCTCCCACGGCTGAGGACGGCGGATCACGATGCCCTCCTCTGCAAGCTGCGCAATCGCGTCGGAGACGTCCGGAAGATCGTAGAGACGCACCAGCATGTCCGCCATAGTGAACTCTCCTTCTTTGTCATTACTCGCGGCAGAGCGTCAGAGAAGACCGCACGCTCCCCTCGGGCGACGTCCTACCGAAATAATCTGCCTGCTCCGATATGATCGGTCGGCCCGTGCCCCTCTCCCAGCGGCAGGCCGCGCCGGATCGCCTCAGTGACGAACCGCTTCGCCCATCCCACCGCACGCTCCAGCCGCCAACCACGGGCGAGGAACGCGGCGATGGCCGCCGAGAAGGTGCAACCGGTCCCGTGCGTGTTCTTCGTGTCGATTCGCGGCGCCCGGTAGCGGTATGATTCGCCGCTCTGTGCGTCGTAGAGAACATCCACTGCCTCACCGCCGCCGAGGTGCCCGCCCTTGATGATGGCTGCGTCCACGCCGAACTCACATAATGCCCGAGCCGCTTCGGCCATCTCATCGGGGGCAATCTCCCGCTCCAACAGCGTCTCCGCCTCCGGCAGATTCGGTGTGACGATGCGCGCGACCGGCAGTAGTTCCTCGACCACCGCGCGCTGCGCATCCTCGGCCAGCAGGCGGTCGCCTGACTTCGCCAGCATCACCGGATCGACCACCACGTTGCGCACTCCGTGAGTGGCGAGCCTGTCGGCCACCGACGCCACCACCTCAGCGGTACCAAGCATCCCGGTCTTGGCCGCATGACAGCCCATGTCCTCAAGCACTGCGTCGATCTGTCCTGCAACGAACTGGGGTTCGAACACCTGCGCGTCGCGAACCTCAACTGTGTTCTGAACGGTTACCGCGGTTAACGCGCTCATGCCATAGACGCCGAGCACCGTGAAGGTCTTAAGATCCGCCTGAATCCCTGCGCCGCCCCCCGAGTCTGAACCCGCGATGGTGAGCGCCACCGGATATCGTAGGTTAGCTGGATCAGCCATCCTTATCCGTCCCCTCCGAGCATCTCGATAACCCGGCCGGGAAGATTGCTCACCAGCGCATCCACCCGCAGATCTATCATGCGCTGAATGTCCTCACGCTCATCCATCGTCCACGCCATCAGGATCATCCCCATCAGGTGACACTCGCGCACGAGCACCTCTGCGACGTTGGCGTGATGGCATGAGATGAAGCCTGCGCCGCATTCCAGCGCCTCATCAATCAGATCCCGCGCCGCCTCGGCCGATGAATCCTCCGGCCCGGAGGTGATGAAGCCGCATGAGATGCGAGGCTGCGCGCTCCTGACGGTTCGCAGGTCATCAGTATCAAAAGAGACCACGCTGACACGTCTGACCGCCTCCGCGGCCTGTATCTCCTCGACCACCTGCTCGGCGATCCCGCGCTGTTTGATCTCGATATCGATCACCAGGCGCGGTGCGATCTGCTCCAACACCTCGGAGAGCAGCGGAATTCGCTCTCCGGCGTACTCCTCGCCCTTCCACGCTCCGGCGTCAAGGGCGCGCAGTTCGTCAAGGGTCAGTTCCTCCACCTCGCCCGCACCATCGGTGGTGCGCTCGACGGTCGGATCGTGGATACATACGATTGTGCCGTCAGCGGTGCGGCGTACATCAAGCTCCATGAAGTCGGCCTCGATCTCGATCGCGGCCTCGTAAGCCGCCATCGTGTTCTCGGGCACAATCTCGGAACGCCCGCGATGGGCGCAGACCATCGGTGTCAGTCGCATCGTGTTCTGCCTCCGATCAGCTTCATCCCGCGGCTGAGTGATCAGTGTGTTTCAGCGTTCGGGGAACACGTTGGGCAGGGCATCCAGGATATCGCCGGGCATCATGGCCCGCGGACTCGTCGCCGTCTGAGCCGCGAGGCCGTGGTAGTAGGCGCCAGCCACCCCCGCTCGCAAAGGCTCCGCTCCGCCTGCGAGGAATGCTCCAATCATCCCCGAGAGTACATCGCCCGAACCGCCGGTGGCAAGGCCATCGTTTCCGGTCGGATTGATCCACGTTTCTCCGTCAGGCGCCGCGACGACCGTCGAAGCGCCCTTGAGCAGCACCACGCAGCCGATCCGTGCGGACAGTCCGCGCGCCGCTGCCTGGCGATCCGACTGGATCTCACCCGCAGAAGCTCCCGTCAGGCGCGCCATCTCCCCCGGATGGGGTGTGAGCACCGTCTGAGCCGCTCTGTCCGCCAGGTCTTCCGCGCGTCCGGCGAAAGCGTTCAACCCGTCTGCATCGATAATCATCGGCAACTCGATCTCCGCCGCGAGCCGCCGCGCAAGCTCCGCGCTCTCATCGTTTTGCGATAGGCCGGGTCCGAGTACCACCGCGTCAACCGGCTCCGCCGCCTCGAGAATCGCGTCGAGAGCCCGCAATGCCAGCGAGCGCTCCGCAGTCTCCGCCATGGGCCTGGTCAGGGCCGCGGTACACTTCATCTCCAGCACATCGTTGAGGCTCTCCGGGCAGGCTACGTACACCAGCCCCGCGCCCGAGCGGAGTGCTCCGTTCGCCGTTAACGCCGCGGCTCCAGTCATCCCCACCGAGCCTGCAACGATCAGCAGCCGTCCCGCGTCTCCTTTGTGCATATCGGGCCTGCGCCCCGGGAGCATCGTTGCAGCGTCGGCCGCGGTCGTCAGATTCGTCTGAAGCTGGTCGGAATCGGTCAACTCCCGCGCCATGCCGATTGGCGCGATTATGATCCGGCCGCAAAATGCGCGGCCGGGGTGCTGATAGAGGCCGATCTTCGCGAGCGCGAAGCTGACGGTGGTATGCGCCTCGACCGCGTCGCCGAGAATCGCTCCAGTGTCGGCGTGTACACCCGAGGGAATATCGATGGCGACAACCGGCGCGTCGGCAGCGTTGATTGCCGCGATCGCCTCACGTGCCGGGCCGCGAACCTCGCCACTGACGCCGGTCCCGAGAACTGCGTCAACAATGAGTGTTGCGTGGGCGAGATGCTCGTCTATCGCCCTGCGTCCCGTCTCTTCCTGGATCGGCACGCCCATGCGCCGTGCGAAGCTCGCATTGATCCCGGCGTCGCCGGATAGCTCATCGAGCTTCGTCAGCAGACACACCCGAACCTCTCTGCCCGCTCCGTGCAGCCAGCGCGCGACCACGAAGCCATCGCCCCCGTTGTTCCCCTTGCCGGCTACCACAACTACCGGGCCGGGCGGCAGATCAACCAGCAACTCCTCACAGACACTCGTTGCCGCCCTCCCCGCATTCTCCATCAACACAGCGCCGGGCAGCCCCCAATCTTCGATAGTCTGCCGGTCCATCTCACGCATCTCGTCCGCCGAAGCCAGCTTCATCGCGACCACCTCAGAATCCACCACGTCACTCCGTGTTGCCCTTCCTTGCTTTCATATCTGTCTTTGCTGCTGTCGCCCGCCGTTCCTGCCTGACTGCTAACTGTGCAACGTCCTGTCCTGTGTCGCGAGCGCCGCCTCGTGCACCGCCTCACTGAACGTCGGGTGTGCGTGGACCACGTCGATGATCGCGTCCACCGGCAACTCGCGCTGAACGGCCATCGTAAGCTCGGGAAGAAGCTCAGTTGCGTACATGCCACAGACGGTTGCGCCGAGGAGCCGTCCCGTGTCCGGGTCTGAGATCAGCTTCGCGAAGCCCTCGCGCCTGGCCGTGCATACCGCGCGACCATTCGCGGCGAACGAGAAGCTTCCGACGTTCACATTCATCCCCAGCTCTCGGGCTCGGTACTCCATCAGGCCGACCGAGGCGACCTCAGGATGGGTGTACATTGAGGTAGGAACCGCGTTGTAATCGATGTGAGCGTCCAGCCCCGCGATGGTCTCAACCGCCGCGATGCCCTCCTTCATGGCGAGATGAGCCAGGCCTATGCCGCGGATGCAGTCCCCGACTGCGTAGATATGATCGATGGAAGTGCGCAGTTGTGTCCCCGGACACATCGCCCGCGGTGCGTGGTCCTGCTCGGAGGCCGGGGTCATCACGTCATCCTGCACGCAGATGCCGTAGCTCTCGGTGCGCATGCCGATCTGCTCCGCGTTCAGGCGATCGAGATTGGCTCTTCTACCGATTGCCAGCAGCACCACCTCCGAGTCGATATGATGCTCCTCTCCATCTTGCTCGAAGATCACGCGCTTGAGATCTCCGGCGTCTTCGATGCGCTCCACGCGGGCATTGACCTCCACCTTACCACCGCTGCGCTGGAAGCTGCGCATGACCACCTCGCCCGCTTCATGATCCTCGCGAGGCAGGGCGCGATCGAATAGTTCCACCACCGTGACTTCCGCCCCAAAGGCAAGGTAAGCCATCGCCATCTCAGTCCCGGTCGCGCCGGTGCCGATGACGGTCATTGACTGTGGGATGCCCGGCAGCGCGAGTGCCTCGTCGCTCGTCCAGACCCCATGGCCGTCGGCGCCTTCGACGATCTCTGTGATCGGCTCCGAGCCGGTGGCGACGATAACGTGCTCGGCCTCAATCTGCTGCTGCCCATCGGAGCCCTCTATCAGTAATTCGTGCTCATCGACGAAACTGCCGTGGCCCCGCAGAACATCGACTCCGGCATTGTCCAGCAGTGTTCCCACCCCGGAGGCAAGCTGTTTGACCGAACGCTGCACATGTCGGCGTGCGCGATCGACGTCGAACTCAACACCATCGACGCTGACTCCGAAACGAGCTGCGGACTCGCAGGTCTCCAGCACCTCGGCGGCGTGAAGCATGGCCTTCGATGGAATGCAGCCGCGGTTCAGGCAGGTTCCGCCCAACTCGCGACTCTCGATCAACGCGACCGACATCTCAAGCTGACGGGCGCGCAGGGCCGCAACATATCCCGCCGGTCCGCTGCCGATTATCGCCAGATCGTACTGTTTCACATCGTTCATCTGCAGACTCCTCGCTTCATCTCAGGTGTGCCCGCACTGCGTCTCATTCGGCGGCCGCCTCATGCTGCCTTGTGCGCGCCCGGAAGATATGTGGTTGCCAGGTCTCGGGGGTAAGCCCCGCCTTTCGCATTATCTGCTCATGATAGGAGAAATCGCCGAACTCCTCCATCCGGTGCGAATCGGTCCCAATCGCGATGGTCGCACCCACCTCCAGTGCAAAGCGCACCATCCGCACATCATGCTCGGGGAACTGATAGTGCGAGTTGATCTCCAGCGCAAAGCCCGCCTCCCGCGCCATCATCGTCGTCCATCGCTGCAGATCCTCGGGTACCGGGACGTCTGCCGCGAGTATCAGGCGGTAGGGATGCACCAGCACGTCGATCCCGTGACTGGCGAGCGCCTCCACCTGCCGGCGGAACTCCGCGTGAATCTCCTCCACCGGGCGCGAGTGTCGCAACGCAGGCATCGAATGCACGGCGCCTCCCACCACGTCGAGCGTCTCCAGCAATCCATCGGGGAAGACCTTCCGCCCGTCGGGCAGCACGTCAAGCTCGATGCCGACCTGCATCCCACCACATTGCGCGTCCCGGACGGCGGCTATGTACTCCGCTATCCGCTCCTCTCCCCCCTCGCGATGCTCCTCGAAGAGCGGGAGCGCTTCATCGCTCCAGAAGCCCCAGCGATTATCCGGCGAGTAGAATATCTGAGCGCTGTGATCGGTGACTGCGAAGGCACTGGCCGTGGTCGCGGCTATCTCGGTGTAAGCCTCCAGCGTGACATCTTCGGCGCAGGAGGAGAACTCGGTGTGGGTGTGACAGTCAAAGAAGTTGTGGGACATGCTAATCTCTCCAGAGTGTTCCTTGCAGGCCTGTTTCAACCCGATCATGGTACACTGAGAACGGTCCGAAGGCAAGACCAAACGTATCGCTCGTCCCCGGCGGAATATCGAGAGACATTCGCCGACTCATCGCAGGATACTGCGTTGCCGACGGCGAAGAACCGGTCCGCCCTGCGGAAACTCTCCACGCACTCGCGTACGGCTTGCAGGGGTCCTTGAACGCACAAACCTCGAAAGCATAAGGGGCAACCATGAGCACATACGCAATCTCAACCTGGCTGTTCGGACACGTTCCGGCCGACGATGCGATTCATCTGATGGCCGCTAACGGTTTCACCGAAGCCGAACTCTCCGCCGAATGGGCGCCGATCACCGCGGCGTGGGAGCAGGACCCCGCGGGCGTGTGCGAGCAACTCGCGGAAGCGGGCATCACTGTACCCTCGGTGCACAGTCCCAGGGACGGCCGGATGCTCGATCTGGCCGACGACCACGAGCGGCTTTCGTCCGTGCAAGCCAACCTGCGCTACTTCGACCTGATGCAGGCGTGTGGCGTACCGGAGATCATCATCCACCCGGTAAGCGGCGCGGGTGGCGATAATGACGACGAGTGGGCCGCGGTTCCGCACCGGTCGAGGGCGTCTCTGGAGGTGCTGGCGGAGAAAGCCGGTAATGCGGGACTGTCGCTCGCAGTGGAGAACATCGGCAGAAACGGTCGGCCCGGCTCCACGATGGTCTCGATTCTCGAACTGATAGACGGCCTCGGCGATCATGTCGGGATCTGCATGGACATCGGCCACACGCAACAGGCGCAACTCGACCTGCTGGACGAGCTTTCCACCGCACTTACCGCGGGCAAACTTCTCTCACTGCACCTGCATGACGTGGATCCCGAGGGCACCGACCATTACATTCCCGGCGAGGGTTGTATCGACTTCGCCCCCTTCCTCGACATGCTGGAAGAGCACGACTACAAGGGTGGCCGAACCCTTGAGATTCGCGTGGCGCCCCCGGAAGAGGTAGTCGCAAGGATACGCCAGACTGCCGCCGTACGTGAGCGTTGGGAGAGCCTATAGTCGCGTTTGGTGTCCGGCCCGATGCATGGGAACGATCCGGCCTGAACTCGACGAAGCAGCGCGCACAAACGCGGCGCGCGAATCAGGGGCAGCCCTGCGATCCGCGCGCCGCTCGATTGCGTAGCCTCTTCTCAGTCTTCCTCGCCGGATGCGGGCGGTGTGAACACCCTCGCGCCCATCTCTCGGTCGAGCATCAGCATCTGACCGGTGCCCTCGACCATCGCCACCTGTTCGGCTATCGTGGAGGTGTTATCCTCTTCCTCCACCTGCTCCTCGACGAACCACTGGAGGAAGTTCACGCTCGCGTAGTCCTCAAGCTCGATCGCGAGGCTCATGAGGTCATTGATCCGACCCGTCACGTACTGCTCGTGCTCATATGCGTGAGCGAACACGCCCGCGGCCGACTCCCACTCGGTCGGCGGTCCCTCGATACCCGCAAGCGCAACACGCCCGCCGCGCTCACAGACGTAGTCGAAGAACTTGTCTGCATGGAACAGCTCTTCCTGGGTCTGCGCCTTCATCCACCGCGCCATACCCCCCAGCCCCTGATCCTCGAGCCAGCTCGCCATCGCGTAGTAGATGTACGCCGAGTAAAGCTCGGCATTGATCTGCTCGTTGATCGCCTCTGCCATCCGCTCGTCGATCATCTGCCCTTTCCTCCAGCCACGTCCATGATGGTACTGCAAAAAAGCGGCACCCTGCGGCGGCGCCGCTCTTCAGCGAGTTAGCGTGGTGCCGAAGGCCGGATTCGAACCGGCACGGGAGAGTATCCCACTGCCTCCTGAGGACAGCGTGTCTACCAGTTCCACCACTTCGGCATTTCCCATTTTCTGCAGTGAAGTATAAGGCAGGCCCCCGCGCCTGTCAAGCTCCTCGGCGCGACTGAGAGCTAACCGGCAGGGCCGCTATCGGCGCCCCTGCCCGGAGGCGAGATCGTGGTCTGTGTCGATGCCGCGATGCGAACGCGGGCCGCAGAATGGCGCAGAGACGGGACCTGGCCTCTCGCCATGCCTAGGGGCGGCGGGCCACGAAATCGTCAACCGGCAGGGCGAAGTATTGCGCTGATATGCACAAAGACTTAACGTACATTCTCGTTTGGCCGCGCGTCCTGGTGTGGTAATATGGATATGGTGAAGTACCAAACGGCGTGACCGGGAGGTATGATCCATGCGCACCGTCACACAATTGCCCCCCCCCGACGCATTTGCGTGCTTCCTTCGGTCGTTGCAGCCGTCCTGACCCTGGCGTTTGTCGGTTCCGCCCATGCCTTCACCGTGG
>PXBW01000149.1 GCA_003566775.1 candidate division WS1 bacterium | reverse complement strand
GCGGGGCGGATCAACTGCGCTCGAACGCTCGGAGTTGAACTCGCGCCCCGCCCCCCGCGGGAGGTTGCTGCGCGTGATACCGAGGACGACCTCGGTGGCAGCATCACCATCTCGTGGCAGCTCTCACCCGACGATGGGGCCGGTGCCAACAGCGTCACCGAATACATCATCCTGCGCCGCCGCGGAACGACCGGGGAGTTCGAGGAGACAGCACGGGTGCCGGCGGGCACCGGCCATTACGAGGACACCACGGTCGATGATCTCGTGGATTACTACTACATGGTGCGGGCGACCGATGGCTCTCTGACGAGTGATTCCGACGTGGTGGGACCGGTGCAGGCGATCGCTGACAGGCCACCGCCACCGGTTGAGGGGATTTACGCAGTTGACAGGCCCGACGACGATGGCGGTGCGATAATCGTGGGTTGGGACGAATATGAGGTGCCCGAGGAGTTCAGCCACTTCGCGATCTATCGCTCGCGCTCTCGGTTCAGTTCCATCTCAGGCATGACCCCTATTGCGGAAGTTGCCGATGCCTCGGCCACTGAGTATGTCGATGAGACGACCCTCGACGGGGTTGACTATTACTACGCGGTGGTGGCTGTTGACGAGTTCGGCAACCAGCAGACTAGGCCGAATGTGGTCGGGCCAGCGCTGTCATTCCCCAACGGCCCGGTCTCGTTATCCGAAGGCCTGCATCTCTTTGGCACACCGATCATCCCGCTCGATAACGAGCCGGTAGAACTGCTGGAGACTGCCCACGAGCAGTTTCAGATGGCGAAGTGGCCATCACAGGGCACCCAGTACGATATGTATGCCGGACCGGGGAGCATGCCTCTGGAACTCGGTCAGGGATACTGGCTGAAGCTTGAGCACGACATGACCTTCGTCCCCGCCGGTAACATGGCACCTTCCGGGAGCGTGCGTGTGAAACTCGAGCCCGGCTGGCATCAACTTGCGAACCCGTATCTGGGCCCGATGGACATGACTGCAGCTACAGTGGTGTATCGCGGCACCACCATGGACCTCCCCAGCGCGGATGCCGCGAACGTCATGGGACAGACGTTCTGGAAGTACAACGCGGATAATCATGCTTATGATCTCGTAGCGCCCTTCCTTGATGTCGGGGACAGCGTGGTTGCGCCATGGCAGGGATTCTGGGTACGTGTCGCGAAACAGTGTGAGCTCATTCTGCCACGTCCGGGAGTGGCAGACAGGCCGGAGGTGGAATCGACCGCGACGGCGAAGATGGGAGATGATGGGTGGGTTGCCCGCCTGGTCGCACGTGGCGACACGAGTATTGACAGAGACAATTTCTTCGGCGTGTCACCACGGATGGCATCGATTGGCGCGCTCAGTGTCCCACCGCCGATCGGTGGGGAGGTGCGATTGTCCTTCTCGGATGCGGAGGACGGGCGCACTGCGGGCGCCTTCAGCGAGGTCGAAGCTCAGGAACTCAACTGGGACCTCAGGGTAGCAGGTAATCCGGGCGAGACTGTCGAAGTGTGGTGCCCGAACCCTGATGAGATCCCGCGAGGATGGTCGGTGCTACTCGTCGATGAAGCGTCCGGCCAAACCCTCGATTTGCGGCACGGAAAGCGCTACCGATTCACGCTGAGGGAGAGTGAAAACGAGCGCCGGATGACTCTGAGGTTGACTCAGAGCGGCGGACTGCTTACACTCTCAGGTATGAGCGCTCAGACGACCGGTGCCGGGGGCGCTCAACTCACCTTCAATGTGTCGGCATCGGCGGAATGCACGGTGAAGGTGATGAATATGGCGGGTCGCACGGTGCGAGTGCTGGAGAGGGAAGTGCTGCGTCCAGCGGGGAAGGCGGAGGTTCTGTGGGATGGACGCTCGGACAGGGGCCTTGCGGTGCCGTCGGGAATGTACATGTTCCGCGTGGAGGCTACGGGCGAGGACGGCACGAGAACGCAGGCCATGCGCACAGTTTCGATACAGCGTTGAAGGCAAGGCAGAGAAGAATGTACCCCTCGGGAGGGGCGGAGTGAAGCCATGAGAAGCAGATTTGCGCTGAGTTTGCTGGCAGTACTGATTTTCGCATTCGCAATCGCTTTCACCGGATGCGATGGGACCGCCGATGATCCCGATGTGCCGACTCCTCCGTCCACGGCGACCCTGACCGGGAGGGTCATCGCAGCCGATGACACCACCAGGGCACTGGGCAACGCTGAGGTTACCGTCGCTGAGCGAAAGGTGGTTACCGGGTCAGGGGGTAGCTTCACCATCGAGAATCTTCCCGCCGGCGACCATGTCGTGGATGTGCGTACACCGCAGTCCGCCACCCATGGAACCGCCAGGGTGCGGGTGCCGCTCGAGGAGGGTAAAACCACGCACGTCAACGTCGCCGTGCTGCCCCTCGACGTTCCAGCGCCTGAGAAGATCGAGATCGAGCCACGGCGCAGTGTTGACGTCGATCTCAACGGGCAGATAAGATTCCGGGCCACCCTGCTGGGGCCACGCAGCGCTACTATTGAACGGATCGCTCCAACCTGGGTGGTGACCGGGAGCATCGGCAGGATTGGCCCGGATGGAGTCTTCCGGGCGGAGACCGTGGGGACGGGAGATATCATCGCCTACGCCGGGGACGCGCGAAGTGCCGTCACAATAGAGGTTGTCGAGCCTCGTCCACCGAGGATATCCAGCTTCCAGATCAATCCGCGCAGACTTCCGGCGTCGGGTGGCGAGATCTACGCCTCCGCGTCCATCAGCGACGGTGACGGCTTCCGGCTAGCCGATGATGTCAGGCTGGAGATCATGCTCGCGGGTGAGGACCCGATCCGGTTGGAGATGGATTTGGCCAACCCGGACACGGCAGTCGAACGTCCGGGCATTCCGGGCGCGTATATTGAAGCGAGTGTGAAGACCACGTGGGATGTCCCACCCAACACGAACAGACCCGATGCAAGCGGAGTGCAGGCTCCTATGACATACACCGTGAGTCTGTGGGCACGAGATCGTGCGGGTCTTGAGACCCGATCGGATTTCGTGGACGTGGTCGTCGATGGCATCGATGCACCTCCAACAACTCCGGACATCTGATTTCACAGATACCGGGCGGGTACGCAGTAACGCAATCACAGGGAACCGGTTCGCTCCGGTTCCCTTTTCTGTGATATGCCTGCCATGTTCGACAGTCAGGAGGTGCAGGTCCTTTACTCAGCCAGATGCAGGCGAATGTTGAGCGAAGCGCAAGGGCGGTATCGCGAGGTGCCGTCGGAAGGACGCGCCGCCGACCGCGCTGCTGTGTGCTCGCGGTCCGGAGCCTCAGTGGCCTCGGCAGCCACCCCGCACAATCCAGCGCCTCCACCACCATCGCCTTTGGCGATCTCCCCTCGATCCGACCAATTGACATCAAACGCTTCTACCGATAGTCTCTCCGATGGGGCTGCCCCCCGGACTCGAGTCTGTTGGTTGAGACTCACGTTGCAGCACTACCGGACAGTTCGTCTGAATCTCACCTGTCATCAGTCGTTGATATAGAGCCGAAAGGGCCCGATGCTGGTTGCGGAGAATACTTCTTCATTGGGGGCAGCTTCAGTTTTCGAAGGCATG
>PXBW01000277.1 GCA_003566775.1 candidate division WS1 bacterium | reverse complement strand
CTTCGCCTGGGTGGTGCGCCTCAACATCGTGGGGACCTTCCTGTGTTGCCGCGAGGCGGTGCGGATCATGAAACGGCACGGCGGCGGGTCGATCATCAACGTCGGCTCAATCTCGGGGATGATCGGGCGCGACCGCTGGGTGTACGAGGGCTCCGAGGATATGATTCCGAACATGAGCGACTACACCGCGGCGAAGGGCGGTATCATCGCGTACACCCGCGACCTCGCCGCCGAGAACGGTCGCCACGGCATCCGCGTTAACTGCATCTCCCCCGGTGGCTTTGAACGCGGGCAGCCGGAGGAGTTCATCCGGCGCTACAACTCGCATGTCATGCTCGGCCGCATGGGCAGTGACGGGGTCGATCTCAAGGGCGCGGTGGTCTATCTCGCCTCCGACGCCTCGGCGTACGTCACCGCGCACAATCTGCCGGTCGATGGAGGCTTCACCTCATGGTCATGATCCCGGACACGCGAGTGCTGGTGGTCGGCTGCGGCTCGATCGGGAAGCGACATGCGAGGCTGCTGACCGAAGTGCCGCAGGTCGAGGTGCTGGTCTGTGACACGCTCCCCGAGAATCTCGAGGCGGCGCTGGAGGAGGCGCCCGGCTCGCGCGGCATCCCCGACTTCGAAGATGCGCTGGCCGAGGAGCCGGACGCGGTCTTTGTCTGCACGCCGAATCACCTGCACAGGCCGATGGCAGTGGCGGCGTTGGAGGCAGGCTGCCATGTGATGTGTGAGAAGCCGATCGCGGACACCCTGGAGAACGCGGAGGCGATTGCGGAGGCCGCCGCGCATGCCGACACGATGCTGCAGGTAGGATACTCCATGCGCTCACACAGCGGAATCCGGCGGCTGCGGGAGCTTGTCGAGGAGGGCGCGTGCGGCAACATCATCGGCGGGCGCGCGATGGTGGGCACTTACTTCACGCTGATGTGCGCGACCACGGACTATCGCATGCGCGAGCAGAACGCGCTGATCATCGATTACACGCACCTGCTGGACTACCTCGCCCTCTTGATCGGGCCGATTGAGCGCGTGAGCGCGGAGTCGGCGACGCTGGGCGACCTGCCGATCATGCCGACGCCGAACGTATTCAGTGCCATCCTCACCCACGAGTCAGGGGCGATCTCGCAGTTCCACGCGGATTACGTGCAGCACCCGCAGCGTTCGCTCACAGAGGTTTTCGGCGACGAGCGGGTGCTTTCGTACGACGCACAGCATTACGAGTTGCGCATCTTCGAGCGCGACCGCCCCGGCTATGAGGTGGAGCGGGTGGTGACCGCCCGGGATGACATCTACCGGGTGCAGATCGCGGAGTTCCTGCAGGCGATTCACTCACATATGATCCCGGTGTGCACCGCGGAGGAGGGCGTTGCGGCCCTGCGCGCGGCCCTCGCGGCGGTGAAATCCGTCCACGAGAGACGCTCTGTAGATCTTTCGGAACTGTAGGAGCACGTTGGACTGCAGCCACGGAGTCAATCCGCACCCACAACCATAGACCTCTGCAACTTTCTCGGTTGGTCGGCTGCAATGCACGACTTGCGCGCGCGATTCTACGCGCGCTTTTTTTCACCACCTGAACTTTGGGCGCGATCTTCTCCAGGCGCTGCCTTTCGCCCCGTGCACCGATCTCAGAGTGCATCCGGCCAGTTCAGTTACGCCTGCCGGCGACGTGTCTCACCCCACCCGTTGATTTGATTGAACAGCATCTCTCTGCTGTGCGTCCGAATATGTGGAGTGTAGTATACTTCCCATAGAAGGGAAGGGAATGCGCCCTTTGCGGCGAATAGAGAACTGGCGCATAATCAGAAGCCTCACTGGAGGTATTCTTCGTGCGACGTGGATTTACCCTAATTGAGTTACTGGTGGTGATCGCGATTATCGCGATCCTCGCCGCAATCCTGTTCCCCGTCTTTGCAAGGGCACGTGAACAGGCAAGGCAGACAAGCTGTCTCAGCAATGTCAGGCAGCTCGGCACGGCCTTGATGATGTACACGCAGGACTACGATGAACAGTTCTTCCACGCGAACAACCGTGACGTTCCGCACACGTTCTGGGGTGAACTGCTGTATCCCTACGTGAACAACGAGCAGTTGTTCCTCTGCCCCACGGGCGGCGGACGCAGCGGACCGGGGGAGTTTAACTACTTCGAGTGGTCCTTCCCGGTGAACCCCGGTTACGGATGGAACACGAATCTGGCAGGGAGGTCGCTGGCGGCAATCGAAGATCCGTCGCAGTTGATCACCCTCGGAGACTGCTCACATGAGGTGTTCCTGAACTCCCCGGGGCGCGCGGCATGGGCCAATGCCGAGGACCGAGTCCGTTGGGGCGACGGCGGCCCCTGGCCGGACGGTGACCCGAACTACATGCAGGATCAGTACTCCCGTCACAACGGCGGCGAGAATCACGTGTATGCGGATGGTAGCGCGAGGTGGAGCCCCAGCCAGGCAACCTACAGTGCCGGATGGGAGATACTCGATCCGGACGCCTGAGCACCACCCTGACCGCCAGCCCGTTCCGATCATCTGAGATCTGGCACAGATGAGAGCACCTGCCACGACCCGCGCAAGGTCGAGTTAATCGCGCGGGTCGTGGCATTTCTACTGCCCCCGTATTGCTGTACTACAGGTCTTACCGTTCCTCTGCACAAACGCTCTTCGCAGGTGATCGCCTGAGTCGATCCACGGCCCTTATTCTTCAGTAAATGAAAACTTTCACACAACAAGAAGGAGAGTTTCTCTGAGAGGGCGAACCTGTAGATACTGATGACGCGCAAGACCATAGGAGGTGTTCTCGATGAGGTCCGGCTTTACGTTGATCGAACTGCTGGTGGTGATTGCGATCATCGCAATCCTCGCAGCGATCCTGTTCCCGGTCTTCGCAAGGGCACGCGAGAAGGCCCGGCAGACAAGCTGTCTGAGCAATCTGAGACAACTCGGCGTCGGCATGCTGATGTACGTGCAGGACTACGATGAGACATTCCTCCGTGATCACACAGACGCTCCCAACACGTTGTGGGCGGAGGTTATCTTCCCCTACGTGAACAACTACGAGCTTTACCTCTGCATCACCGGAGGCGGACGCAGCGGACACGGTCGCTGGACCTACAGGTCATGGGAGTTCCCGGTCAATCCCGGTTACGGCTGGAACACCCGCCTGCGAGAGAGGAAGCTGGGCGAGATACACCGCGTCACTGAGATACTCATGCTCGGCGACTGTTCTCACGAGGTCTTCCTCAGTTGCCCGGGACGAGCGGCATGGGCAAATGCATTCGATCGGGTCTGCTGGCGCGATGGATTTCACGGATGGCCCGATGGCAACCAGGAGTACATGCACGATCGGTACTCTCGTCATAACGGTGGCGAGAACCACGTTTACGTCGATGGTCATGCGAAGTGGACGTCCAGCATGGCAATGTACGGTCAGGGGTGGGATCCGATAGATCCCGATCGGTGATTCTGACATCGACCTGCGGGGGCTCGGTCCGTCCCTACTGACAGAGCCTGCGGTAGCGCCCAATATAGACCCGCGCGATCGGCTGCAGGTCGCGCGGGTCTCCTCGTCTGAAATCTATACCTCGT
>PXBW01000024.1 GCA_003566775.1 candidate division WS1 bacterium | reverse complement strand
CCTTCACATACATGCCCTTCTTGCGATTGCCCGAGGTCTCGGGGCGCGGCATGGTCACCGTGATGCCAGCCTTGTCGCAGGCGGCGATCTCGACACCGCTGTAATAGCCTTTGTCGGCCAGAGCATGCAGACCATCGCGCCCGAGCGCTTCCTTGACTGCCATCGCCATCGGGCTGAGCTGGTCACGGTCGAAGCCCTTGTTGGTGACGTCATGCGTGACGATGATGTGGGTTTCGGTGTCCACAGCACATTGCGCATTGTAGCCCACGAGCCCACTGTTGCGCGCGCTGGTCGCCATGGCACGCGCATCGGGAGTCGGTCAGGGAAATCTGGCCATCCGGCGCATCTGCCAGCGCCTTGTCCATCGCCTTGAGCTTCGCGATTTCCTGCTTGAGCCGCCCGTATCGCTGCGCCAGATGCGCGACCTTCTCCGCACGCGCTTCGCCCCTGTTTCCTGCCGGTCGATGCGCACCATCTCGGTGATGTAGCGGTCGACATCAGCCTCCGGATGCGCAAGGCGGCTGGCGATCTTGCCCTTGGTAAAATTCTTGTCGCGGTTATTAACGGCCTTGAACTTGCTCCCGTCGATGGCCACGCAGTCGCCCTTCAGCGCGCCGATGCGGCGGCACAGCTCCACGAACTGCGCGCAGGTCTTGCGAATAGCGGCCCCATTATCGCGCCGGAAATCCGCGATCGTCTTGTGGTCCAGCACCAGCCGCCCGAGCAGCCACATCACCTCGACATTCCGCCCCGCCTCACGTTCCAGTCTGCGGCTGGACGGGATCCGGTTCAGATAGCCATAGATGAACAGCTTCAGCAGAATGGCCGGATGGTATCCCGGACGCCCCGTGCGCGCATGTGCCGCGCGCGTGAACCCAAGGCTTACCAGATCAAGCTGGTCGACAAACAGATCCACCACCCGGACCAAGTGATCCTCGTCGACCCAGTCCTCAAGACGGTCCGGAAACAGCGTCACCTGGTCCCGATCAACCCCTTCAATGAAACCTGACATAAACCCACTCCCATATCACAGGAAGCATACCACATCTGGGTGCTTTCACACAGCCTCGGCCCAAACCTGCCGTTCGCGGACAATCTGCGCGCTTCGGCGCAGCTTCCGCATTGCTGCCATTCATGCGTCTGGCAGCATTTTTGGAGGATGAAGGGCCGCGTTCAGTTCAGGACAAAACCTTGGCTTGTGTAACAGCGAGTGAAGCAATCGATATTGACGCCAGCATATCCATTCTCGTAGCGTGAACGCTTGCGTCGTGCGCTGTTTAAACACCCTTGCCTAAATTACTACTGGACTGATCCTGATGCCCAATGTCTATCAGAAAGCCCTTCAGATAGGCGTCGGCTCGATCGCATTCTTTGCCGGAGATACGCCGTCCTTGAAGGATGTGGTTGTCGGCGCAGGGTCACTTGCCATTGTCGGGAAGCAAAGCTTGCATAGCGCTGCAGGCACGAGTCTCGAGGACCTGACTTCAGAGCTTCACAAAGCATATCGCCTTGAGGATGAAGATGAAGCCCAGATCGCGGCGCTTCTCGATGATACCTCTCTCGGGCTGAAGCCAGCCGACATCCGTGAGGTAATAGGGGACGGCGGGACAGTCGAAGAGTTCGAACACCGCTTCCTTATTCATGTTGAGCGGCGCGTTCCCTTCGACGGTCACAGCGAAGCGATCCGTTCAAAGACCGCAAAGCTCCTGCGAGCAGCGATCCGCCTGCTGCTGCAGAAAGATGATTTCGCTCGTGACTTTACGTTCTCCGCGCTCCTCGAAATCTTACGTGGTGTGCGTCGGGCCGAGCGCCAAGGTGATGAAGCAAGGCTTGCGCTCGATGAGTTGCGCAAGCTCACGACTTCGCTGGCAAATAGGCGTGAAAATACCCTTCCGTTGGTTGCGGAAACCTTCGAGGCGTCACAGACGAGTCAAAGCGCACTTGAGCTAGCCTACAATAAGCGCCGCACCGGTTTCATTGGACGCGAGGCGCAGAGAGCTAGGGTTTCAGAATTTCTCGACGATGAACGGCCGCTTCTTTGGTGGCAATTGTCGGGCGATGGCGGGCAGGGCAAGAGCCGCCTTGCCCTCGAGACAGTCCTGGGCCTAGATGGCTCGTGGCATGCTGGTTTTCTCACCAAGGACGCCCTTCTGGGAACTGACTGGGAGAACATAGCCTTTCCCGAACCGACGCTGATCGTGATCGACTATCTTAGCGATAGCGATAAGGCGCGGTGGTTCGCGAATGCGATGCGGACACTGCGGACGCGCAAGCAAGAGGGTCGAGGAGCGCCGCTTGAGCACCCGCTGCGCCTTCTTGTTCTCGAGCGCAGCCCGTATGATTTCGATGCCGAGGAGGGCTCGTCCCGTCAGAGCTGGTTGAGCACCGTTCCCGATCTAAGCGATCAAGCGCAGATGGCGCTCGAGGACCTCGCGTTTGCGCGGAGCGCGCTGCAACTGCCCGCGCTGTCAGATGACGAACTGATCGAGGTGGCAGAGTCCTGGAGACGGGAGCGCGGTTGGCCCTCGCTTGGGGACAGTGGCAAGAGAGATCTTCTGGACTTCTTGTCAGATCGCGGACCGTCGGAGGCAGTTTCGAGGGCGAGCAGTGCGCGGCCACTCTTCGCAATGGTGTTCGCGGAAACCTATAAGAAGGATGAGGCCGGTTTTACGCTTGAAGCTGGGTTACGGCGCATCCTCGAGAATGAGCGCTTTCAGCTGCTCGGTGACCGTAACGCGACAACGCCTAATCTCGCGCTTCTGGCCAATATGGTCGACGGACTCTCGTCACCGTTAATTGATACCATGGTGTCTCGTGTTCTGGAAAACCACGGAGATCAGGACCAAGCAGCCCGATTTTATGGGTTCGTGGATCCTGCGCAGGCCCGGAATCAGATACTGCAGGCAGCACGCGCCAACGGTTACACGCAGGTGAGTTGCGAAATCGCGGCGCGCGTACCTGATATCTTTGCAGAGTTTCAGGTCATCGAAGAGCTCGGAGGGCCCGGTCAGGCAGATCGCTTGGGCCGACTGACATCTGACGCTTGGACGGTGCATGGGCTCGCATTCGTGTCGTTTCTCGCGCGGCTCGGCCAAGATTTCGGCGGGAAAGATGTTGCCACCAAGATTCTGAACTCTCGGCCTCCTGATCCAGTTGTGGCTAGTCTGCCACAGGGTATGATATTGGTGGCAGCATATCTTGGGCTCCCGGGACTGACAGGCGCGCTGCTTGAAGCCGGGGCACCCGTGGGTCAGGTTCATGAGCAAGACGGCAACTTCCCGCTGCTGCTGGCTGCGCATAATGGTCATGCCGAGGTTGTCACGGCGCTGCTTGACGCCGGGGCACCCGTGGGCCAAGTCCATGAGCAGGACGGCACCTTCCCGCTGCTGTTGGCTTCGCAGAATGGTCATGCCGAGGTTGTCACGGCGCTGCTTGGCGCCGGGGCGCCCGTTGGTCAGGTTCACGAGCAGGACGGCGTCTTCCCGCTGCTGATGGCTGCGCAGCAGGGTCATGAGGAGGTTGTCACGGCGCTGCTTGAAGCCGGGGCGCCCGTGGGTCAGGTCAGCGAGCAGACTGCCACCTTCCCGCT
>PXBW01000176.1 GCA_003566775.1 candidate division WS1 bacterium | reverse complement strand
TTCAGAGGTCAAGGTAGCCATATCCATATCCAGCACTCGAATGGCCATTTGCTCTCGGCCATCGAACATGCCCTTGTCTAGGAAGGCTACATCAGCAGCAGCTGTAGTACCTGGCAAGTTAATTCTAAAGGGTGCTGCATTAATTTGGGCGTGAGTAGGCTCAGCAGGGAGCCGAGGTCGGTCACCAGTTACAGGCAAGACCCAGTCAGATAGATTTACCGCTTTAGGTACTGCAGCAATTTCTTTAACCCCTTCAATGATGGCAGTATCATTTGCCTCAGACTTAGTGACGATTTCAAAATCGAAGTCACTATTTTCATCGCGGATGTAATCCTGACTGATATACTCCTCCTCCTGCGGTTGAGCGTGATAATCTGCTCCGTCATGATCATGCTCTTCTAGAGGAAACAGGTAGTAAAGGGAGGGGAATTTAACGGGCATATTACTGCGCTGACTGCAGCCTACTAGACCCGATACACCGACGTTGTCGTCACCGCCACCGCCACCAGCCAAAATTGGCCTAAAAACATTAGGGTCGCAATTGGTTCTAAGGCTAATAGGGATATTACCAGTACCGTAGTCAACAGTAACTAAATAACCAGTGTCAGCATCCCAGTCTAGCTCTCTACCGCCTTCTTCAAATGTCTTGGCCGTTTGGCCTTCTTTGAAACCCAAGTCACGGTCTCTAATTAGGGCGTATATACGGTTGACCCGGTTTGCATAATCCTCAAATAGTCGAGCATTATCTTCATTCAGGTTTCCTGTTCCATAGGGAAGGATTTTTTTCCATTGCTCAAATTCAACCTGGTTGAAATATTCTGAAGCTCCTCCTGGAGATCTTCCTTGGGTGTCAGCAATATCATTGCCACTGGCATCTTTTAGATTGCCAAGGAAACGATTCCTTTGGTTCTCCCTAAGGTATTGATCAGCCTTTGTCCTTAAGTAAGTTAGAGTAGCTGCGTTACCTGCATAAGGATCGTTATCCATCTCAACGACGACTTCTTGATTGGTGACTGGGTCTCTTTCAGTCTCCAGAGGAATGCCGTCAATTAAATCTTCGCCACTATCACCCAGGATAATTAAGTTTCCATTGGCAGTGGTTACAAGGTCTCCTGTGACGGGATCTCTTTTAGCCCTTTCATTCCTAACAATAGGTACAATTCGCCTATTAATCCATGAATTCCTATCTAGGCCAAGCCCGGTCAACTCTTGAACGAGACCACTATATTGAGGTCCGGGAGGTGTGTCGTTGGCAATATATAGAGCGATTCTGCCAATCAAGTTATTAAATCGTTGGCTGATGCTTTGGAGGTTTGGAAAGCCAGGAGGAGGAGGATCACTCATAAGAATCTTAAAATCTTGGAGTTCCTTGCCCATGTTGTAGGCCAGAACCCCAAGAGTACAAGCAGCAGTGTGAACTGTTGACTTGTCAGCAGGGCTCAGATCATTAAAGGCACTATCACTATTTAGCCCGCCAGCATCAATGATCCTTCGTAGGTTGGAAAAATCTCCCCACATGGCTTGTTGAGGGTAGGGGTGCACAAGGCTATCTTGTACAGCAGGGAAAGATGGAGCACCACCGTTAGGATCGCCAGCAAAGTGAGCTAAGTTCCTTAATGCTTTCCCTAACGGCTGATTTGCAGCAACTTGTGTTGCAAACTCACTGGCTTTATCAAAGTCATCATGGTATTTAAACTCCCAGCCATTGGTTCCCTGGCCATTGAAAAAGTCAGTTCTAGGGCCACCCGACAACCATTGACCAAAGGTTCTGCTGTTAGCAATGCTCTTCCTGGTACCAGGGTGAGCTGTTAATGCATAGCAAGCCATCGGGAATTCGCCGTCACTGGCCATACCACCCCCTTCAAAGTGGTAAACTGCCATGCTCTGAACTGCGGCCAAATTGTCTCGCAGAGAACGCTTTTGGCGATACTCATTAGCACCGATCTTGTTACCTACTGTGCGCTCTGCACTAGGCGGATATAGACGATCGGCATTTTCAGCCACCTCACCCACTGAGGGATCAAGATTCCACTCTACGGGGTTTCCTAGCTCTAGGCGTTCACCTACCACAAGACGCAAACCATGGGCAATGGCCTGCCGTTCCCAGTAGCCATCTAATCCTTCGACAGGGTCCCTTAACTTCTCGAAACCAGTAGTACTAATCTCATCACCAAGATCTCTAGCATTTTGGGTAATATCCAGGCTTGTGTCAGTTTCATCATAGCGAGGCTTTGGCCCCCATCTGTTATCGGCCCTAAACAAGTCGTCTACAAAAGGCTTCGGCACCCGCTTGTTGAGCACACGAGAGGCACCATCACGCTCACCAGCATGAATCGGATTATTTAACCACGCCGCATCTCGCTGCCAGGTTGCAGCATTGTTACTCTCTAATCGATCTGCAGTAAACAGAACCAAGGGGTTGGACGCAACATCGCCAGGACTACCATTTCTAACCGAATCATTATTATCAGTTAGCTGTCTATTGGTGACTGGTTCCTGATTATCGCCATCCCAGACATGAATGGTAACAGGGCCTTGACCACCATAGGAATCTTGAACGACTGTTCCTTTAACAATTTGGCCTTGGAAATCGTCATTATTTCTACCAACGCCAACAGTTACCTCTGACGCTTCTCTGCCATATACGCAAGAGTTGTGAGAGCTAATTTTATAGGACTCAAAACTAGAGTTATTCTGGAATCCACCAAGAATGAGGTTGCCATCTGTGTGCATAGCCCCATTGATTGTGAAGGGTGAACCAGGATAAGCTTCTAAGTCATAGCGGAACCAGGCAGCCCACTTATTACCCCGGTCGGCAATGCGGGATTGCTGAAACTCAAAGGATTCTACTGTGCTATTCGCGTCACTTTCGTTAGGCACAAAGACATTGATCTGAAAATTCTTTTGCAGACTGGCACTGCTACCCTGGTCTACTACCTGCCAACCAGCTTCAGACCGGGCGTTCACACAGGCTGGCGAAGCCGCTGTAGCCGCAACAGGCCCGGTGCGGGTCACTAAAGCCTGGGCTTTGTCTTCATTGACTGGATCTTGGATTCTGATCGCTTCAGCACTATCAGGGGAGATATCTTTGGGGCCAATGTCATCCACCAAAATTGAATAAACGATAGTTTCGCCGTTATCGTCAAAACGCCAGGCGTTATCTAACGTATTGTCACCATTGATATCCAGCCGCTCTTCATCCGGGAGGGTAAATGGATCGCCAGGCAATGCAGACAAATCAGTAATATAGGGTTCATCCAGCATCATGCTGGCCAAAAAGTCGCTGGTAGGCAACCCGCCAGTCAGACGTGGATCATTGTTAAATAAGAACTCAATTTTGGCTCTGGCCCGATCTACTGCTGGGGCAGCCACATTAGCGACTCTCACTTGCTCCCGCTGGGAGATCGCCATATCACTGCGGGTAAAGGTGCGATAGGCAAGTGCCGTCGCCGTCAACACCACCATCAGCGTCAACAACACCGTCGTCGGCAACACAAAACCCGACCGCGCCCAACGGGACGGTCGGTTCGCCAACAAAACAACCCGCAACAACCCAGTCCCTAATCGCTTCAGCGCCGCTTTAGGAAGCCGCCA
>PXBW01000354.1 GCA_003566775.1 candidate division WS1 bacterium | reverse complement strand
CACGATGGTCTGCCACTCTCCGTCTCCATTCTCCCGCCACTCATGGGTGGAATGTACGTGGCCGTTGGGATCGAGCAGCGTCACCGTTCGATCTCCAACCTCGCTCGAACGCATCCGCAGCGTGAAGCTGTCGGTGTCCGGCCAGACGTAGAAGCGGTAGCGCGGATAAGCGATCCCGCCTCCAACCTCCGTGTTCTCGCTCATCTCCACCACGTTGCGGTAGAGGCTGTTGCGCACCTCCCAGGAGATGTCGGCTCGCTCAGGCTCGAGGACGAGGTTATGGACGCCCACCTGCTCGTCGGCGGGCACCTCGATGCTCTCGATTACTCGGCCGGTGCCGCTGATGGAGCGCTCCGCCAGCATCTGCCCGTCCGGGCCGGCCAGCGTCACGCGTCCTGTGACCGCGCCCTCGCCCCACGCCTCCACGGTCACCTCGAAGTCGCGATCCTCGGTCTCCTTCAGAAGCACGGTGTGCGGACCGGGACCGCTGAGGGCGTAGTAGTCGGTGTGCGTCATCTCCACCAGATCCCCGAGGGTCTGAGGGATGGTGTTGATGTGTGCGGAGATGCCCTTACCCGACGCGCTGACGCGCATGAGTTGACGTGAGGCTCTCTGCAATGCGGTGTCGCGGAAGATCGCGTCCGGTTCCAGCCGGTGCGCGTAGGTGACCGGTTCGATCATGTGCATCGCGCCGCCCGCGCTGAGCTTCGTGGGGCAGGAAGTATACCGGAAGCCCTGTCCCTCAGGCATCCAGAGGTCCTCGATCAGCCAGCGCGAGCCCTTGACGATGCTCTCGCCGATCTTCTCATCGCCGGTCAACTCGTGGTAGCGCTTCATGCCCGACATCAGCACCGCGACCATGAATCCCGCCTCACCGATGTGCGGTGGGTCGCAGGCGCAGTGTCCACCGCCGAGTCTGCGGTCCCAGCCTCCATTCTCGGTCTGAAACTCCGCCCAGTAATCGAGGTGTGTCTTCGCGGCGTTGAGGTAGTACTCGTCACCGCTTATCGCGTATCCCGCGATCATGATCTTCGACATCCATCCGGGATGACGGGCGATGATCCAGCCTGTCCCCGGTTGCACGTGTCCGCGCTCTTCGAGATACTCGGAGGCGGCCATGTCGGCGATCTTCAGCAGCGTCTCGCGTGAGCGAGGGTCGCCGCTGAGCCAGTAGTAATCGGCGAGGCCCTCGCCCCACATGTGTCCCCAGTTCCGCGCGCTGCCCACTCCATAAGCAGGGTCGAACTCTTCAGGACGACGCTCATAGTAGCCGCCGGTGTGCAGCATCGCGTGGACCCAGATGAGGCCGATATGACGCGGGTCCTCGGCATGATGCACCACGTCAATGTCCATGTAATGCCGCGCGGCGTGCTCGCCCTGCACGAAGAACTCGGGATCGCCGCTTGAAGCGAACTCCATCAGGAAGCCGTGTGGGGTGTCATATTCCACATTACCCCAGTTGTACCGTCGCTCCCCGAACCAGTCGCCGAAGTGCATGAAACCGTAGAGCCGCTCCTCCTCGCGCTCTTCGATGTAACCTTCGAGACCGTCCCTTACGGCGTCGGTGTAGTCTGCGAACTCGGGCGGCAGGTCCGCCGAGATCGCTATGCGGCCAAGTCCCTCGGTGTCGCGGTGGCGCTCCGGCGGCACCGCGACCACCGCGGGCGAGCGGAACGCTTCGATCGCATCGTCGTCGCGCGCGCCGAACTGCACCATCATCTCGTGGCGTTTCTGCAGGCCCTGCATGAAGCGGTAGACGCCGCCTCTGAAGGGCGCAAAGAGCACGTGCTCAAGCTCCGGGAAGGCATCGTACTGGTCCGGGGCCAGCACCGGGGCGATATCCATCTCCACGACACCGGGCGCCACCTGAATGCTCTTGGGATAATGCTCCCAGAAGTCGCGCATCGCGATGGTCATGCCGCTCTCGCCCTCACCGACGCTGACCCATCCCGCCGCGCGATTCCCGGACTGCTCGCCCGCGGGAAGCTCGAGTGAATACTCATCATCGATGTGCTGGAAGAGCCGCGCCTGACCATCGGCGGGCACCTGAAGAGCAATCGGCTCGTCGCCGCCGAGCGCAAACGGCGCGCCTGCATCCGCCGGGCTCTGCCACGCGAGCGCGATGCGCCGGAACTCGGACATCTGCTCCGTCAGATCGTTCATGCCGAAGGTGTGGAAGACGCGAGCCATCGGGCTGTCCGCGTAGGCGTAGATGCGCACCTCCCAGTGCAGAAGCTCCGAGCCGTCCTCGGCGATGTGATCGCCCTCGGCGCGGATGATCGCCACCTCGGAGTTGAGATGCTCGAGTTCGAACTCACGCACCCCGCGCGCCCCTTCGTAGCGCAGACCGTCCGTATCCTCGGCCAGCAGCGTCATCTCACCCGCGCTGGACTCGCGCCAGGTGCCGTCCTCGCCGCGCACCTGCACATTGGTGAAGGCGGCGAAGGGCTCGCGCTGCACGTCGAAGCGCAAACGACCCGTGTCCACGCTGATGACGTCATCACCCGCTTCCACACGCAGAGCGGATTCGTCGGCCGACGGTATGACCGAGGAGCCGTACTCGACCGCGTACTCGGTTAGCGCGGCCGGCGCGTCGGCTCGGAACTCGACCGCTGCCCAGCGGATGCTCTTATCGGGCCAGCGCGAGAGAACGCTCCATGCCGAGGGATAGGGCGCGCCATCGGGGCCGAGCAGGCGGATGTTCTCGGTGCTGAAGATATCACCGCGAGTGAAGGGAACGCCGGCGCGCACCGGCCAGTCCTCCAGCGCGATTCCCGCGCGGTTCGTCACGCGAAGCGGCGTCGTGCCTCGCTCAACCGCGGGTGCGGGATGATCCGGAGGCTCGGTGCTGAATGTCTTCGTATCGGAGTAGAGGCGTGTGCCCTGCGGTGTAAGTCCCCAGACGCGGTAGTGATAGGTAGTGTCGGGCTGCAGGTTATCGAGGATCACGCGATGGTTGCGGTTGCTGAAGGGCATCTCAGCAGAGCTTCCGAGTTCCTGGGTAAGGCCGTACTCCACGGTGCCGGGCGTAATCCAGTTGGAGCGCCAGGTGATGCGCGCGCACAGGGCATCACCGTCAAACTCCGGATGCAGCACCTGCGCGTTCACCCGGTCGATCTCGAGGTCCTCGGTGTCGATGATCGCCACCCGCTTGAATTCGTCCACCTCGATATCCGGCTCACCCTGAGACACGGCGCGCCTGCGCGAAACGCGAGAGTTCGCGAGCGAATCGCCCGCATCGTCGCGTACCCACGAGGTAACCCAGTACTCGAACACCGAGTTCCCGTCCTCCTGTTTCAGATCCATGTCCGCGCTGAGGTAGATCACGTCGTCCTCGAGCACTATACGTGGACTCGCGCTGGTGGATTCACCGTCCTCATCGAATACGCGCAGGCTCGCCCGGCCGCCCGAAGAGACCGTGAACATGTAATCGGTGCCCACGTTACTGTCCTGGCGCCCGGTATCCTCGTCCTCATCAGCGTCCACGTAGAGGTGAAATGTCGTGCGGTCCGTGACATAGGGTCGCGTGAACTCGAACTTGAAAACGCTCCTGCCCTGTGCCAGCGGAACGTGCCAGATTCTTTGCGGCGGGTTCAGACGCTCGT
>PXBW01000203.1 GCA_003566775.1 candidate division WS1 bacterium | reverse complement strand
GCATGAGCTTCGACGATGTCTTCATGGACGCGACAGACGGCCTTCGACCTTTTCCCTATCAGCAGGAGATAGCCGCTCGCCAGGAACTGCCGTGGTTGCTCGATGCTCCCACCGGCGCTGGCAAGACCGCCGCCGCCGTGCTCGGGTGGCTGTGGCGGCGTCGCTTCCATCCCGACGCAGCGATCCGAGATGCCACTGCCCGCCGACTGGTGTACTGCCTCCCCATGCGCGTGCTCGTCGAGCAGACGATGCAGAGCGCGCGTGAATGGTTAGCCAACCTCGACTTGCTGGCCGATACTCCCGCGGAACTTGAGAAGGTCGGCGTCTATCAACTCATGGGCGGTCATGTGCAGATGGACTGGGACGCCTGGCCGGAGGCCGACGCGATCATTGTCGGCACTCAGGACCAGCTCATCTCAAGAGCTCTTAACCGCGGCTACTCCATGAGTCGATACCGCTGGCCGATGGACTTCGCCCTCCTGAACAACGACTGTCTGTGGGTGATGGACGAGGTCCAACTTATGGGCGCGGGGCTGCCGACGACCTCTCAGCTTCACGCCTTCCGCAACAGGTTCGCGACCCATGGGCCTGTCGCGTCCCTCTGGATGTCCGCCACACTTGGGGACGAGGGTATCGCCACCATAGACGGCCCGTCTTCTGACGCGTTGGCCCAGCAGACGCTGTCCCTGACAGATGATGATCTTCAGGACGAGCAGTTGGCGGTCCGACTTCAGGCGGGTAAGCCCCTGCAGAAGCTCGATCTGGCGCTGACGTCGAGGACGCGGCGCACCTATGCTTCTAAGCTCGCTGAGGAGGTCGCCGAGGCGCATGAGGCCGGCAGTCTCACTCTGGTGGTCATGAACCAGGTGGAGCGAGCGCAGGAGTTGGCGCTGGCTCTGCGGGAAGACGCGCCGGCAGAGGTGGTTCTGCTGCACTCGCGATTCCGTGCGGCCGACCGTCAGAGCCTGCAGGATCAGTTGAATTCGAAGCTGCCCGAGGCTGGCCGTATTGTCGTCTCAACGCAGGCAGTTGAGGCGGGCGTCGACATCTCCTCCCGGACGCTGTTTACGGAGCTTGCGCCGTGGTCGTCCCTTGTGCAGCGCTTCGGTCGCTGTAATCGGCGCGGTGAGTGGTCCGCCGAACAAGCCTCCGTGCGCTGGATCGATTTGCAGATCGATGAAGCGCCGTATGAGGAGCCGCACCTGGAGCTTGCGCGCGAACTGTTGCAGGAGATTGATGACGCAGGGATCGCCACCGTGCGTGACGTTGATGATCCGACTCCTGCGCAGCCCACACAGGTGCTGCGTCGGCGCGACCTGCTCGAACTGTTCGACACCACGCCCGATCTGGCAGGCGGTGACATCGACGTCTCACCCTTCATCCGCGAGACCGAGGATCTGGACGTATCGGTGCTGTGGCGCAACCTCGATCAGGAGACGCAGCCCTCACCGGCTCCCGACGAACTCTGCACAGTTCGGCTGCCCGCGTTCAGTGACTTCATCTCCGACCTTGGTGCCGACGTACCCCCTCCGCAGGTTTGGGACGGTCTGGAGAATCAATGGGTCAGGGTAGATCGGCTTCGCCCGGGAATGACGGTGGTCCTCGACGTGGCGTCGGGAGGTTACGATCCTGACCTGGGTTGGTGGCAGGATGCTGAAGGAAATGTTCCGCCGATTCTACTGCCTGCCCGCGAACAGACAGAGCCGGAAGGCTACGATGACGATCAGCTGACCGCGACCGGGCGCTTCGTGAGTCTTATCGAACACGCCCGCCACGTGGCCGAGGAACTTGAGGAGCTGTTGGGCCAACTCGGGATACCGGACGAAGTCGCCGATGAGCTGCGCATCGCCGCTCAGTGGCATGACGTCGGGAAGGCCCATCCCTGGTTTCAGGAACTTCTCTCGCACGGTCTGGGTGAGGATGACCCCCGGCGCAGCGATGGTCCCTGGGCTAAGTCCGCCCAGTATCAGCGACCTGAGGAGGTAGCCCGCCCGCACTTTCGGCACGAGTTGGGGTCCGCCCTTGCGATGATGCAGCATGGCGTTGGTGATCTCGCGGCCTACCTCGTCGCCGCCCACCACGGCAAAGTCCGCATGTCGATCAGGTCGCTACCGGGAGAACGTCCACCGGACGACGGCGGGCGCTTCGCCCGCGGCATCTGGGAGGGTGACTTGCTGCCCCCGGTCACACTTCCGAACGGAACCGAATTGGCCGAGACTGCGCTGTCCCTCCGGACGATGGAACTGGGCGCCTCTGAGGATGGCCCCTCGTGGCTGGAACGGTCTCTCAAGCTCCGTGACCAGCATGGGCCCTTCCGACTCGCGTTCTTCGAGACTCTGCTTCGCATCGCCGACTGGAGAGCCAGCGCAAAGGAGCGTGAGCAGGATGTCTGACACCACGCACGAGATCGCCCTGCCCGGCTGCACGCCCACGCCGCTTGCGCACTATCTGAAGGCGCTCGGCGTGCTGCGGCTGGTGAGCGAGCAGGCGGACCCAGACGCTCGTGGCTGGTGGCAGGACGATCTGTTTCACCTGCGTTCAACACTCGATTTCGACGGTCTCATAGAGTTCTTCCTTCACCACTACCACCCCACGCCGCTGGTCGCACCGTGGAATGGCGGGAGTGGGTTCTATCCCAATGATCGCGATGTCGGCATCATTGCTATCTCCGAGTCGCAGGCTGACAGGCTTTCCACGTATGCACAGACCATCAAGGTCTGTCGATCAATCCTGGCGGAACTCGAGTTCGAGAAAGCGCCGAAGGATGATGACAAGCACTCCCTGCTCATCGCCTGTCGCAGCAGACTATCGGATGAAGCCGTCACCTGGCTGGATGCAGCCTTCGTCTTGACCAACGACGGCCCATCCTACCCCCCGCTGTTGGGTACAGGTGGCAACGATGGGCGCCTGGAGTTCACTAACAACTTCATGCAACGTGTCGCTGAGCTCATCGTCGCGGACACGGGGAAGCCGGCGCCTCGCAGCAGGGACCTGCTGGAAGCGTCCCTGTTCGCCGTGGGTGCCCATGACCGGCTTCGGAAGAAGCCCAACGACAAACCCACGGGTCAGTTCTCTCCTGGAGCCGCTGGCGGTGCCAACGCCGCTACCGGCTTTGATGGAGACGCCGTAACTAACGCGTGGGACTACGTTTTGATGCTTGAAGGAGCCCTGGTGTTGTCCGCCAGTGTCGCTCGCAGACGAGAGGACAGTGGGCCGCAGGCGCTGAGCTATCCATTCGCGGTGCGCACCACTGACGCAGGCTACGACACGGCGGGGGCGGGCGATCTCCAGAAGGGACGGGCGGAGACATGGCTTCCCCTATGGGGGCGTGCCGCCAGCTTTCCCGAGATCGCGGCGCTCTTCGCCGAGGGCCGCGCTACGGTTGGCCGTCGCCGGGCACGTGACGCGGTGGATTTCGCTCGAGCAATCGGCGCTCTCGGCGTTGACAGGGGGCTGACCGCATTCGAGCGCTTCGGATACCTTCAGCGCAACGGTCAGGCTTACGCTGCGGTTCCGCTGGATCGCTGGGCCGTCCCCGACACACCCAATACCAGAGTGCGGCTGCTCGACGAACTCGATGAGTGGCTCGATCGGTTCAGGCGAGTGGCCAGACAGGACACTACGCCCGCCAGTT
>PXBW01000202.1 GCA_003566775.1 candidate division WS1 bacterium | reverse complement strand
GTGCGGGTTGCGCAGACGCGAGTCGCTGGAGGACCTGCCGATGAGATCGCGCTGGAGGAGCCTCTGATCGATGATGGTGGGTGGCACGAGCTTCGCTTTGACGCCGCGGAGCTTCTGCGCGCGAAATACGGTCCTGATCTGAAAATGGCGAGGATGATGAGCGTAATCGCCTCAAACGTTGACCTCGTCAGAGTGGGGCATGAGTACTTCCTCGACGAGGTGGTCATCGGCCCGACGCCCTGACAAGATTCCAGTTGCATCCCGATCGAGGACCGTCCGGTGTGTCGACTCGACGTTCCGTTTCATAGAGGCCGCACGAGTCGGCGAGGAGCTTGCGAGGTCGGCTTATATATCGTTGCAGGCTCAGCGCCGTGCAGATTCTTATGGAGAAAGACGGAAAAGCGCCTACCTTGCGACGGGCTGCGTGTTAGCGACCTTTATGTAACCCAAAGCTCAGAGAGGGATCATGATGAAGACAAACAGAGCCATCCTACTGCTCGCCTTTTGCGCGGTATTGTGCGTGGCAATTGCGCCCGCAATGGCCGCGACCTACTATCTGTCTCCGGAAGGAGATGACGCTGCGGCAGGCACACAGGAGCAACCATGGGCGACGTTGGAGCATGCAGCGGTGCAGGCGGGGCCCGGTGACACAGTGATTCTTACACCGGGCGAATACCACGGTGTATTACGGCCGCAAAGTGGCGCAGAGGGCGCACCGATCGTCTTCCGCGCCGAGCCGCGCCGGGAGGCCGTGCTGACCGGACTGCCGGACGGCGATGGCCGCTACGCGGTCGAGCTTGAGGGGGTGAGCGATCTTCGGTTTGACGGGCTGGTGATTCGGACCGAGCATCCTCGCGGGCGCTGGGTGCGCATCCACGAGGCGCAGCGCATCACGCTGGAAGACATGCGCATGGAGGATACCGACAACTCGCTCGCCCTGCGCATCACAGAGAGCAGCGACGTGACGCTGCGCACCTGCGAGCTACGCCTCGCGCGCGCGGGATCGATGGCGCGGATCGAAGACTCCGAGAGGATCGTGATCGAGGGCTGCGCCTTTACGCGCGGCGGGCACGATGTGCTGCTGCTATGGCCGGATCGCACCAACGAGCAGTTCGTTATCCGCGGAACGGTATTTCACCCAACGACCTGCCGGGGCGTACTCGTGGACAGCATCGATCGAATCCTGTTCGAGGACAATGTGATCACGCGCATGTTCGACGGCGGGCGCTGCGCGGGCGCGAACTACCAGTACTTCGCCAGTGACAGCATCTTCCGCTTCAACCGCATCTATGACAACTGGGGCGAGCATCTCCTCTGGCTCGCGACCTATCGAGACACGCTGGACTTCCGCGGAGTGCGTACCTATCACAACGTGTTTGATGACAACTCGGCGATTGCCGTGCGCATGCTGCAGGCGGACCGTTTCGGCACTACCTCGGACAGCAGCTTCGTCAACAACGTGTTTGCGCACAACGATCTGTACGCGGATCACACGGACCTGCAGATCAGCGAGGGGGACGCCGATCAGGTGCGCTACGTCAACAACCTGCTGACGGGGACTGTCACCTTCGATGGAGACCTGCTCGAGGTTGACGACCTTGAGACGGAGGCGATGCGCGAACGCGCCGGCGCGATGTTCGTGGACAACATCGCGGACGATCCGGGCTTCGCCGACCCCGCCACTCACGATCACTCGCCCGCACCGGGCAGCCCTATGCTTGATGGTGGAATGCCGCTGACCCACGCGGTTGGATCAGGGAGGGGGCGGACGATCGCGGTGGCCGACGCGCGCAACTTCTTCGATGGCTTCGGCATCGAGGGCGAGGTTGGCGACCTGATCGTGGTCGGCGAGGGGCGGCACCAGGCGCAGGTAGTAGGTGTCGATCTGGGCGCCGGGACGCTTGAGCTTGATCGCGAGCTTCCCTGGCGCGACGGTGACGCGGTGACGCTGCCCTTCGGCGGCGAGGCGCCGGAGCTTGGCGTCTACCAGGAGGGCGCTGAGGCGCGGCCCACGGTGCAGATCATCGCCGAGCCCTACCGGCCGCGACCGGGCGAGGCGGTCGAGCTTCGGGCGGTGCTGCGCGGGGCGATTGAGCCGGCGCTGATCCGCTGGCACCTTGGCGACGGCTCCCTCGCGGAGGGCGTCGAGGTCGAGCATCGCTTCGCAGAGGCGTACGATTACCCCGTGCGGGTCGAGGTGCTGAGCGAGGATGGGCGGCGATGGTGGGGTGCGAGTTGCCTGCTGGTCGAGGAACCGGTTGACCCCGCGGCGCCGCTCGTACACACCACCTTCGAAGACGATGACGCGGACTGGTGGTTCCGCTGGCAGACGTACCGGCCGGGGAGCACGGAGTGGAGCCGGGTGGAGACCGACGAGGGGTATGCGATGCACGTGCGGGCGCCTGAGGACGCGCGCTGGATGCCCTTCCGCACGAACCCGCGCGGGTGGGATATCGATCGCTATCCGTCGATCACCGTGCGTTACCGCATCGGCGAGGGCGCGCCGGTGGGCGCGTACGTCGAGGCGTTCATGAACCACGAGGGGGCCCGCCGAATCTGGCTGGCGGGCACCGAGGCGGCGATGCCGCTGCCCGACGCGCCGGAGGACGCTCAGGTGCTGATCGATGACGGACAGTGGCATACGCTGCAGCTCGACGCGCGGGCGATCCGCCAGCGATGGCCGGACGTCACGGTGGCGATGCGCTTCGCCTTCGAGGGGCAGTGGCAGACCGCGCGCAACCAAGTGAAAGAAGGGCACGAGTTCTGGATCAGCGAGGTCATCATCGGCCCCGAGCAGGAGTGAGACAGATGCGCATGAAGACGGCGAGGATGCTGACAGGAGCGCTGGTGCTGTGCGTGGCCCTGCCGATGGCGGGATCGGCGATGGGAGCGACCTACCACCTGGCGCCCGATGGCGACGATGCCGGACCGGGGACGCAGGCTCAGCCATGGGCAACGCTCGAACACGCTTCGGCGACGGCGGAACCGGGCGACACGGTGATTCTCACGCCCGGCGAGTATTCCGGACAGATCGAGCCGCAGCGCAGCGGTGAGCGCGCCGCGCCGATCGTCTTCCGGGGGGAGCCGCGGCAGGGCGCGGTGCTCACCGGTGTGCCGGACGCCGATGGCAGGTACGCGGTGACGCTGGAGGGCGTCAGCGACATTCAGCTGAGCGGGCTCGTGTTACGCACCGAAGACCCGCGCGGACGGTGGATACGAGTACACGAGTCCGAGCGTATCGTGCTGGATGACTTGATGATGGAGGACATCGACAATTCGCTGGGGATTCGCATCACAGAGAGCACCGACCTGCGCATGAGCGGTTGCGACATAAGGCTTGCGCGTCGCGGCTCGATGGTACGGATCGAGGACTCAAGTCGGGTAGTGATCGAAGGCTGCTCGTTCTCACGCGGAGCGCATGATGTTCTGCTCGTCTGGCCCGACCGCACCAACAGCGAGTTCGTACTGCGCGGAAATGTCTTCCATCCCAACACCAGCCGGTCGATGCTGATCGACGCGGTGGACCGCACACTCTTCGAGGACAACATCATCGTACGCTCGGATGACGGCGGGCGTTCCGGATCGAGCCGCTTTGCCTTCGACACCAGCAACAGCATCTTCCGGCACAATCGCATCTATGCCAACTGGGGCTCG
>PXBW01000116.1 GCA_003566775.1 candidate division WS1 bacterium | reverse complement strand
TCCTTTGGCTTCCTCGGCACAGCCTACCATGAGGGGGTCGTGGTCGGCTGGTTCAGGGCCGCGCGCCTCTGGGGGGGCACCCGTTATCCGGGCATCTGCGCCAACTGGTCCACGTTCATAATGCCGTTTAACCTCCACTACGCTGCGTGGGGCGAGAACCATTACGAGAGGAACCTTGGGATCGCCGGCATTGTCGCGAATCTGGTTACGGTCTATATCACGACGCGCCGAGCAGCACTTGTTGTGTTGCCAATTGTCTTCCTCCTGTATATGGTGCTCATCGGTCATCGGCGAAAGTGGCTGCTATTCGCGCTACTGATCATAGCTACTCTGATGCCCATCTACATTATGAGAAATCCTGAATATAGCCGACGCGTGGAACTGACCATGCTCATCGCAGGCGGGGATGCTGTTGCGGTCGAACGTGAGGACGCAGGTCGCATGGCTCAGTATATTGGCGGGCTTGAGGCGGCACACCAGTACTGGCCCCTCGGGATGGGTGTAGGGGGTTTCAAGTGGTGGGTTCAGGACTACTATGGTTACTTCGCCGAGATCACTCTGCACAATCTGCCTCTCCATCTGATCGTACAAACCGGTGTATTGGGATTCCTGTTGTTCGGCGGGTACCTTTACATCGGTCTCAGTCAACTATGGACGTCATACAGGTACCTAATCAATAAGAAATCGATCGCCAGAGCCTCGTTGGCCGCGGCGATGCTAACTGCATTGGTCGGCAACTTGGCGTACTCGTTCTTCCAACCCATCCACCATGAGATCCCAATGTATCTTGCAATCGCCCTAGGTTCGATTATGCTCGGTTTGCTGCGTAAAGAGCAGACTGCCGAGAAAGCGGCAGATACGGCGTCGGAGGAAGCTGCAGGCGGAGCGGCCACCTGATCGGCGCAATCCGGCGGATTTGTCGCTCGCGACGTTGGGGGCCCTCTCGGGCGAGTGGGGGTGTGAGAGCAGATGATGGTTGTCAAAGATGGTAGTGACCCTCTTCGGCATGGCAAGCGCGCCGACTCGGAGAGGATAGAGGAGTAGCCCCGATGTCATCGATAGTCATTCTCTTCTGGGTGTTCTTTGGCTTGGCAATCTACCCGTTCGCGATCTATCCTCTCCTGCTCCGAATCGCCTCGCTTGGCGGATCAAAGCCGAGGAGAGACGCTGCACACACACCCAGCATCAGCGTAGTTGTTGCCGCGTGGAACGAAGAGGATCTTGTCGCCCGCCGAATCGAGAATCTGCTCGCCTCTGACTATCCGGAGGACCTGCTCGAGATCATCATCGCCTCCGACGGCTCAACCGACCGGACCAACGAGATCGTGGCTGCGTACGCCGCTCGCGACGACCGGGTAGGACTACTCGCACTCGAGCACCACGGCAAGACACCCACGGTAAACGCCGGTGTCGCCGCCGCGACCGGTGACATCATCATAAGCAGCGATGCGGGCACTATGTTCAATGAAGACACCATCCGCAAGCTCGCCAGCTACTTCGCCGATGACAGCGTCGATTGCGTCGTTGGTGAACTGAACATGGTACCGATCGAGGATGCTCCATTCAACCGCGGGGAGAGGCTCTACTGGCAGTTCGAGGCGATGTTACGCTATCTCGAGGCTCGCGCCGGGATGGGCTTTCAGGGCTGCGGACCGTGTATGGCGATTCGGCGGGAGAACTACCCAGAACTGCCCAGTGACGGATCGGATGATCTGAGCGCACCGCTGCAGATAGCGCATCGCGGAGGGCGGGTCATCCAAGTGATGGATATAGGCGTCACCGACTTCATGGACGGAGCCACCGACAATCAGCTTCAGTCCCGTCGCCGTCGGGTCGTCCGGGCGCTGCGAACCATCTCGCACTCCCGCGGCATCCTGAATCCGTTCCGGCACCCGAGGACGGCCTTGGCCGTATTCTCCCACAAGATCCTCCGCTGGCTGGTGGGACTCTGGATGCTGGGCATGTTCGTCACCAGCGCCTGGCTGTGGTGGCATGAGGACATATTGCTGTATGACGTGGCCTTCTACGGACAGGCCGTCTTCTATGTGCTGGCGCTGCTGGGCTACCTGTTGTCTAAGACGCGGGCGGCGAAGATACCGCTCCTGTCCGTACCGCTCGCGGTCTGCGTTGTGGCGCTGGCATTCTTGGGCGGTATCATCGAGTTCCTGCGCGGGCGCAGCTACGCGACGTGGCAGCCGACAGCCAGCGCCGCCGGAGAAAGCCCCCAGGGTTCGGAGGACGGGGACTGACATTTCCACCTGCAGTCGTCGACAACGTGCCATAGGGCGCCATTCGCAGTCAACCACCTTTATGGCCGGCGACATGAGACCCCGATTGCAGGTCGGCCTGTGGCTACTTGCACGAGGGGACCTCTGATAGTATACCATCGAACAGTGCGGTTATCTGAGGTATGAACCGTCTCCCCCGGTTCAACCCATGTCGAGCATTGCCCGCAGATTACCCGCAGTCACCGCCGCGAAAGTATCTTCGTCCAGTCCGAGGCGGCACAGTCCTGCAAGCGCCTCGCGCTGGCTCTGCCACGGGAAGTCACTCCCGAACACGATGCGATTCCAGCCATGACGCGAACAGATCTCAATGATCAGGTCATCGGGAGCGCGGTCGAAGGTATAGGAGAGATCGAAGTGAACCCGCGCGCCGACGAGATGCTCGCTCACCTCGTCCCACATCTCGTACCCCCCCATATGGGCAACGATCATGCGCAGATGAGGATATGTCTCGACCAGGCGCGCCAGCGCGGCTGGATGAGGTACCACCTGCTCGATCTCGGCGATCTCCTGTCCTCCGTGCATGAGCACCACCAGACGGTCGCCGATGAGCTCGAACATGCGGGCGGTAGCCCCGTCCTCGAAGGTGAAATCCTGGAAGAATGGCTGCAGTTTAACGCCCCGTATTCCACCGGTGAGCAGACGATCGATCTCCCGTTCAAGGTCATCGTAAGCCGGGTGCAGTGTACCGAAGGGAATCACGCGCGGATGTTCGACCAGCCCCAGCGCAAAGTCATTGATTGAAGCAACCTGATCCGGACGGGTGGATACCGGTGCCAATACCGAGCGATCAAGCCCGGCCTCATCCATCTCCGTAACCACTTCGTCAAGCACAGGCCGACGCACAGGCGTGGCGCCGTAGATCTCGCGAAGCTGCTCAATTGCACGGTCGGCGACCTTTTCGGGGAAGATGTGCGTATGCGCATCGATGATCTCGGCCATTGCCACCACACTGACGCAGTAGAGTCGTCGGCACCTGTACCCGACCCTCCTGCACATTATGCGCCATTAACGGGGATCGAGCGTGGATGCGCGATAGACGCCGATATTGTTTGCTGAATCGTCTCGAGCGCGTGACTAAGCGGGCGCCCGGGTCTTCGCCGACATGCGCACGTTCGCGGTTTCCAGTATCTGTCCAACGAGTTCGTCATAGGACACGTTCTCAGCCTCGGCGGCATGCGGAAGGTCCGACGTCTCGGTCATCCCGGGCACAGAGTTGATCTCGTGTACCCAGCAGCCACCATCCGTGTCGATGTGCATATCCACCCTGCCGAGACCCTCGCACCCGAGTGCCTCGAAAGCGTCAAGCGCGATCTGCTGACTCGCCACGGTCAGCGAGTCGGAGATACGTGCCGGTGCGATCAGATCAGTCATGCCCTTCGTGTACTTCGCCTCATAGTCGTAGAACTCGTTCTTCGGCACGAGTTCCAGTACTGGCAGCGCGCGCCTCTTCTCACCCACACCCACCACACCGATGGTTATCTCAACTCCGTCGATGAAGCGGTCAATGATGCCCTCATCGTACTCGGCCTGAACTGCGGTGGCGTCCTCGATCACCTGCTCACGTGTCCTGGCGATTGAGACGCCCAGACTCGAGCCCTCGGCACGCGGCTTAACCACCAGCGGTAAACCGAGACGCTCGATTGCCTCATCGGCGAGACACTCGGGATCGGTTCGGGCGCTGATGTGCATCCACTGCGGAGTTGGAATCGCGCAGTGTTCGAGGATTCGCTTGGTCTGTACCTTGTCCATCGTCAGCGCGCTGGCGAGAATCCCGCAGCCGGTATATGGGTAGCCCGCGGATTCCAGTACTCCCTGAATGGTTCCATTCTCGCCTGCGCCACCATGAAGGACATTCATGACCACCTCGGCCTCGATCTGCTCGAGTTGGGAGACGAGATTCGGGCCGGGGTCGATGTCCACCGCATCAAAGTCCTGTCTGCGCAGTGAGTTCAGCACCCCCGCGCCGGAGCGCAGTGATACCTCGCGCTCCCCTGATTGTCCGCCCATCAGCACGGCGATGCGCATCTTCCGCAATCTCTCCAGCGTCATCTTCACTCTCCGGGCGCGTTGTCTGCTTCGTTCTCTGGTGCATCGTTCGGCTCAGGACCTGCGCCCGGCCAGGCCGAGAGCATGCCTTCTTCGTTAATCCTTCCACTGATTGGGATGTCCACGTCGGTCGCGAAGGTGTCCGCCTCCACCTGCAGGGGAGCGGGCGTCTCTTCTCCCAACAGGTCGGTCACGCCGTAAAATCCGAGCAGATCTCCGATCCCAATCATGCCGTCACCGTCACGGTCAACGATGGTGCGTAGGTAGTAGGCACCCGGTTCCAGCACCGCCGCAAAGCGGCCGCTGTGGACTGTCTCCAGGGACACTACTTCCTCCCTCATGCTCGAGTCTGTGAAGATCGCAACGCTGATGATCGCTTCATGGAATGTCTCTGCTCCCGTCACGCGGCCGGAGATGATCGCCGGAATGTCCTCAGGCACTTCGGCGTCGGTGCTGAGCGTGAGGGTTCCGACGTCGATCTCCTCATCATGCGCGACTTCGATCGGCTCATCGACACTCCCGGCGATTCCAATGGGATCATCATCACTCAAGCGGCCGTCTCCATCGACATCCACCATCGCGACCACCAGACAGGTCCCCGGCTGCGCCTCGACCTCGAACCTGCCGTCCTCGGCCACCGGAGCAGCGAAGCTCTGACCGTGGTCGCCCAGCGGCAGCACCGCAACGATCGCGTCATACCCATCGAGCCCCTCCACCGTGCCGGTGACCGTCCCCCGCAGATGAGCCTGCGTCCACTCCAGCGGCTCCATGCGCATCTCTTGATTTAGCCGAACGAGAATCGGTATCACGATGCTGTCCATCCCATCCTCGCCGACCTCGAGCGGCTGTGGACGGGCCGCCGCGGAGATTTCTTCCACACCATAGAACCCTATGCCGTCTCCCGGCTCGGGGCGCTCCGTGCCGCCGATGTCCACCACCGCCATCACATAGTAAGTGCCCGGGGGGAGCACGACAAAACCAGTCCCATCACGTCCAGTGGCGGGGAAGACATCCACCAACTCGCGCAGATTCTCGTCTTCATAGATACGATAGAAGGTGTTGCTCAGATCCTGATCGGGCCAGTAGGCGCGTACGAGCACCGCATGGACGTCCTCTCCCAACTCCTCTGGCTCCTCTGCCGTTGCGGGAGCGCCCTCTGCGAGGGCACAGAGCGGCAGAGTGACCATGAGCATCACGGCAATGATCCGTGTCATCGTCAATTCTCTCCGATCTCGATCTCGCGGAGGTCAGCGGTCTCATACCCCAGAAGTTGCAGTTGCACCGTGCCGATAGTGCGACCGGTTGCGAGGCTGGCACGGGCATAGGATGTCTCGTCAACCGCACTTGAGTATATGAGTATGTGTCCCGCATCAACGGTCATCTGTCCCCACGACGAATCCATCTCCACCCAGCGGCCCACGTACACCTCATTCCACGCGTGGTAGCCGAACTTCCCTCCGACGTAGGCGAGGCCGGTGCAGAGCCGAGTGGGCAGCCCTACCGCCCTGCCGAGAGCCGCCAGCAGGATAGCGTGTTCGGTGCAATCGCCGCGCAGTGCATCGAGAGCCTCCAGCGAGGTCATCGGACGTGGCTCGCTGGGGACAGCGGTCATGTTGTGGCGCACCCACGCGGCGAGCTTCTGCGCCGCCGCCCACGCGTCGGTCTCATCCCCGATGATCTCCTGTGCCGTCTCGATCACACGGGGATGGTCAGACTGGAGGTACTTCGTTGCTTCCAGATAGCGTGTGAACTCCGGGTCTGTTACCGGCAACTGCGATGTCTCTTCAGGAGGAGTCTCGCGGCGGACAGTCACGATTGCATCATCACCATCCACGGAGACAGTCTGTCTTCGACTCTGAGGGATCAACTCCGCCGCCGGCCCTACCCGGCGCTCCACCCGCAGGCGCACCTCCCGAAGTCTGCGTACCAGGGGCAGACGATCCGCGATCGGTATCTCACTCTCGATCTCGAAGGGAACAAGCCCCGCGAGGGCCTCGTCCTCCGTAACGCGCTCGAGCATCAAATCCATCAGCCCCGGAGCACTCTGTCGCAGCATCTCACCCTCTTCGCTGATGAGACTCACTACCTCCATCCCCAGATTCTCGCTGACGGCCCTGAGTAGCAGCGCGTCCCTGCCCTGAAACTGCTCGCGACTATCCACTGTGACCGTGTGCCTATCGATGGCTCCAAGGTCCGCGTCATAGACGTGGTAGGAGAACGAATCGCCAACTGAGATACCCTCGCGAATCTGTTTCAGCGCAACGATGAGGTCAGAGGTCAGATCGGAAGGGGCTTCGTGGCGTTGTACGCTCGGTGGCGGGGCGCCCGGCTCCGGAGAGCTGGTCCGAACGATCATCTCCCCGTCTTCGAGTCGGGCCTCCACGCGCGCCTGTCTTCCCATCTCATTCTTGAACAGCTCAATCTTCAACGGCCGTAGCGAAGCATCGTAGATGGTGACCTGCGACTTGCTGGTCTCGAGGTCCTGGCCCGCTATGGAGATCATCACCTTCAGGTCCTCGGTGACCCGCAGGCCCGGGCCGTCGGGGCCATCCACTCGCTCGATCTCAATGCAGGCATATCCGTTGGGCTGGCCGAAGATGCTCACGCTGTACCACGCGGTTCCGATCAACTCGTCAAGCTCCTCTGCAGTGGCGGGCTGGTGCCCCGCAACAGAACCGCGGCTCACCAGAATGGCAGCGACCGCTATCGTGACGGGCATCAGCACCATCAGAAAACGCCGCATCGCCTCACTCCTTCTCCGCGCTTCCATCATCCTCGATGTCGGGCAGCGTCTTGCGCAGAGCCTCCTCGATGATGGCGTCGATGTCGATGTCGGCCCCGGCCATCTCGCTCCCGGAGGCCTCTGCGCTTTCCGCTTCCTCGCTCTCGTCGATCCTGCGTCGCATCACGCGCGCGAAGGCTGAGACGATCTCCGGGTCGTACGCGGTGCCTGAGCCGCGCAGGATGCTGCGCAATGCCTCCTGCGGGCTCATCGGCGTCGGCGACTCCGTTGGATTGACCGCCCGGTCGTAGGCATCGACGACCGCCACGAGCCGAGCCATGAATGGGATATCCTCACCTTCGAGACCCTCAGGGAAGCCACTGCCATCCCAACGCTCGTGATGCTGCACCACGATCGGAAGGAAGCTCTGTGCGAAGCTCACCGGCTTCAGTATCGAACGCCCGATCAGCGGATGCATCCGGTAGAAGACATGCTCTGTGTCATCGGTATCTCGCGCATCAAGCATGCGCTCCTCGATTCCTATCTTGCCGATATCATGAAGAATGCAGCCGAAACGCAGGATCTCTCGCTCCTGCTCGCTCATGCCCAGCTCTCTGGCGACCTCATCTGCCAGTTCAGTCACTTTTTCGGAGTGGCTGTAGGTCGCGGAGTCCCGCGCCTCGATAGCGATGGTCAGAGCGCGCACGGTCTCGAAGTAGCCGCGCCTGCTCTCCTCGTAGAGTTCAGCGTTCTCGATCGCCACCGCGGCTCCCTGGGCGAATGCACTGAGAAGCTCTATCTCTTCATCGGTGAAATCACGCTTCTGATGCGCATAGATGCGCATTACGCCCAGTATGCTGTCACGCGCCTTTAGCGGAAGACTAAGTACCGAGGCGAGCTTCTCGCGCTCGGCGGCTTCGGGATACTGCCAGCGAGGATCGGTCTGGGGATCACGAATCGCAACTGTCTCGCCCTCAAGCACCTGCTGGTCCAGACCACTTGCCTCGACGGTGACCGGGCCCTTCTTCCAGTATTCGTCGCTGAGACCGGCTGATGCCGCCGACTCAAGCTCTCCAGTTTCGGGATTGAGCAGCCGGATGCTGCACGCTCGCGCGTCCATCCCTGAGACGGCCTGGTGAGCGATCCTGTCGAGCACCTCGCGAAGACGCAACGAAGAGGAGACACTGTGAACGACCTCATAGAGGGTACTCATCTCGACGGCTCGCCGTTCGATGGCATGAGAGACCCGTGATGCGAAGATACCCATCACGTAGAAGATGGCGGTGCGCAGCCCTATGTCCCAGCCGGTCTGCTCGATGCGAACGGTCTCCGCGCCCTCCTGCACGTACTTAGCGGCCATCCATGGACCGCACAGGAGCGCAGCGGTCACTGAGGCTGCGATCGCCCCGATGTCCCCGAACACGAATCCCGCGTAGATAATCGGGATGTAATACAGGTGCACCGCAACGCTATCCGTTCCGCTGACTCCCACCAGCACGGTTATCGCGGCCATCACGACCACGATTCCGCTGATCTGAGCGATTGCTCTGCGTTTGCTCTTCTGCTTCACGCGATCCTACCGCCCGTCATGATTGCATTTCTATTACCTTACGCGCTCCCCCGGCTCAACATCACGATCCGGCACGATCAACGCCAGCGGCTCGTCCTCTCCCGCGGCCAGTATCATGCCCTGCGACTCGACTCCGCGAATCGTGGCCGGCTCGAGATTCGCCACCAGCACCACGTTCTCACCGATAAGCTCGCGCGGAGCGAATTGCTCCGCCAGTCCTGCCACCACCTGGCGCGGCTCATCCTCGCCCGCATCCACCACCAGCTTCAGCAGCCTGTCCGCACCCTCCACCGGATCGGCATCAATTACTCTGGCTATCCGCAGATCCACCTGCGTGAAATCGTCAAAGCTGATCATCTTTTCGCCTTTCTCCTCCGCTTCAGTCTCCTGCTCGGTCGCCGCGGCGCGCTGACGCACACGATCGAGGTCTATACGCGGGAAGATCGGCCTTCCCCTGCGCACGCGGGCCCCGGCCGGCAGCCTCCCGACCCGGCAGTCATCCCACTGGATCTCTGCGCCCATCTGCCCCAGACCGATCTGCCGCCAGATCTCCTCCGACACCGATGGCATCACCGGCGCGATCATCAAAGCCACGATCCTGATCGCGTCCACGACATCGTAAAGCACCGCTGCAAGTTCCACCTTCTTACCCTGCTTGTACAGGTCCCACGGGGCCCGTTCGTCCACGAACTTGTTCGTCGCGCCGAGAAGCTCCCAGATCCCCTCGAGCATCGCCCGAAAACCAAGTGTTTCGTATCCCTCCTCGGAGATCGCGACCGCTCGCCTTACCTCATCCTCAAGCTCGCCCGCACCCGGCCCCGGCTCCTCGATCACACCGTCGAGAAAGCGTTCCACCAGCGGCAACGTACGGTTGAGCAGATTGCCTAGATCGTTCGCCAGATCCGCGTTGAAGCGTGAGAACAGCGCTTCGGTCGAAAAGGTGCCATCGAGGCCGAAGGTGACCTCGCGGAACATGTAATACCGCACTGCGTCAACCGCGACATCGGTCGTGCAGCCCGACTCCGCCACCAGATACTCCGCCTCTGCGATAGGATCCACGATGTTCCCGCGTGATTTGCTTACCTTGTCCCCCTCGGCGCTAACCCACCAGCCGTGCGCGAAAAGCAGCCGAGGCAGCTCAATCTCCAGCGCCATCAGCATGGCGAGCCACATGCTCCCGTGAAACCTTGTGAGAATGTCCTTACCCATCAACTGCAGGTCCGGCGGCCAGACATCGGCGAACTTGGCGTCATCTATCGCGTATCCTGCCACCGTCAGGTAGTTGATCAGCGCGTCGAACCAGACGTACACGACATGCTCCTCATCGTCCGGCACCGGCACTCCCCAGCCCCGGTTCGCGCGACTCACGCAGGTGTCCTGCAGCCCCTGACGAATGAATGACAGAACCTCGTTGCGTCGACTGTCCGGCTGAATCAACTCCGGATTCGCCTCTATCTCCCGCAGCAGATCGTTGGAGTAAGCCGATGCCCTGAAGAAATACGCCTCCTCGGTCAGCCGCTCCACCTCTCTGCCACAGTCGGGGCAGCATCGCTCCTCCAGCACTTCATCCTCAGGCAGATAGGTCTCACAGGGGACACAGTACCAGCCCTCGTATCGGTCCCTGTATATGTCGCCGTTCTCCACCAGTCGTGAGAAGACGTGACGAACAACCCTGCAATGCTCTTCCTCGCTGGTGCGGATGAACCGATCGTAGGAGATCTTCATCCGCTCCCACGCCTCGATGTACGAGGTCATCACGCTGTCGGCGAATGACTTCGGGTCGGTGCCCGCCGCCTCCGCTGCGCGCACCACCTTCTGCGCGTGTTCATCGGTGCCGGTCACGAACAGCACATCCCGCCCGCGCATCCGTTGATACCGCGCTACGGTGTCCGCCGCACCGGTCGTATAGGTGTGCCCGATATGCGGGCGATCGTTGACATAGTAGATTGGCGTGGTGACATAGAAGGTCTTCGTCTCTTCAGATTCAACTGACATGATCTCTCTCCGCTGATGGATTCCCGCAGTGTACGTTTCTCCGACAGATTACCTCACTACCTGCAGCCTGCACAACTGCTCGCCGTACAGCCTCCACAACTCGAGCCGACGCTCGCCGCCTCTTCGCCCGAACCGCTTCGTCCGAAGAACCCGGACATCACGCGTTGCGTATCACCGCTTCCGCACTGCTCACACTCGGGACTGTCCTTGGCCTTCGAGCGGCTCGTCAGCAACTCGAAACGCGCACTGCACGATGCGCATTCGTACTCATAGATGGGCATTGTCCATACCTGCCTCCGTCTTACTTGTTCTTCCGCCCGTCTCCTCTGCGCTGATTCTTACTCTCTGCGGCCGGACACCGATCGCACCCGGCTTCACACGCGCTTTCTCTCCCCTCGGAATCGTCTCCATGATTCCGATCCACAGCATCATGCTCCCCGGCCTTCTCCCGTTGAGAGCGAAGCTCATCCGCGGAAAGCACGATCTCATTGCCCTCCTCCAACTCCACCGTGACCTTCTCACGGAGTAACGCGACGTCCGACACTCGCCCGGGCCCCTGCGGCGTAATCACTCGGTCTCCGCGTTCCGGAAGACGTTCGCGCGCATCGAGATAGTTCTCGTGCTCAAACAACAGGCAGCACATCAGCCGATCGCACAGCCCGCTGATCTTGTTCGGATTCAGCGCCAGTCCCTGGTCCTTCGCCACGCGTATGCCGACCGGCTCGAAATCCCGCATGAACGTCTTACAGCAAAGCCTTCTGCCGCACGGCCCAAGGCCCCCAAGCAGTTTCGCCTCATCCCGCACGCCGATCTGTCGCAACTCGATCCGCAGCCGGAAGGTGCTTGCGAGGTCGCGCACCAGCTCCCGGAAGTCCACCCGGCCATCAGCGCTGAAGAAGAATAGCAGACGGGTGTTGTCGAAGCTGAGAACCGCACCGACCAGCTTCATCGGCAGTCCATGCTTCTCTATCTTCTCCGCGCAGATCTCGAGCGCACGCCTCTCGCGCTCCTGTTGCTCGCAGATATGTTCAAGGTCCTCGGCGGTCGCCTTGCGCACCACGGGCATGAGTTCCTCGGCCCGCTCATCGGAGATGCGCCCCTTGATCTCCATTACCTCGCCCAGATCCACGCCCTTCTCACTGCGCACGAGAACCTGGTCGCCGATGCTCAGCCGCGCCCCCTGCACGGCGAAGCTATACACCCTCGGATTGTGTCGAAAGCTCACCCCAACCTCTATCTGTCCGCTCATGACCGGTCGATCGTCCTCACTCGTACTCATGCTCTCTCACCTACGGCTTCACGATCCCGGCCCCGCCTGCTGCTGCTTCTGTCTCGCAGCCTGGATATTATTTCGTTGAGCCCCGTGATAACCTTCCCCGGCTCTCTCGCACTATAGGCGAAGGTGATCTCCGTCGCATCGAATGTCGGTTTGTCCAACTCCGGAAGCTCCCCCCGGCGCTTGCCCTTCACGGTATCGCGATAAAGCTCGGTGAGTATCAGCCTCTCACGCCGACTCAGAGCCACATGCCTGCTCAGCCGCACGCGAATCCGATTGCGCCTCGCGCGCACATCCACGATACCCACCTCGCGGCAGTCGATGCGCAGCCGTGCAATCGCTATGAGATTCTTCACCGGCTGCGGCATCGGTCCGTATCTGTCGACTATCTCCTCGTTCAGCGCCTCCACGCTCTCGCGCTCCCACAGCGATGACAGTCTCCGATAGAGGTGGATACGCTGACGCTCACCCGGCACATAGTCGGCGGGGATTACCGCCTCCAAAGGCAGGTCCAGCGACGGATGTCCCTCATCCTCGTCCCCGACCGCCTCCCCCTTCAACGCCCGAACCGAATCGGCAAGCATCTGGGCGTAGAGATCGAGCCCCACGGCGGTGACGTGTCCGCTCTGTTCGGCCCCGAGAATATCTCCCGCGCCGCGAATCTCGAGGTCGCGCAGTGCCAACTTGAAACCCGAGCCAAGCTCACTGAACTGCTCGATAGCCTTCAGCCGCTCCTCCGCCTCCTCCGTCATACGATCCGGGTAGCGGTACAGCAGGTAGGCGTAGGCCTGGCGGTTTGAGCGCCCCACGCGCCCTCTGAGTTGGTACAGTTGCGCGAGGCCGAGCCGGTCGGCATCGTCAATGATCATCGTATTCGCGTTCGGCACATCAAGACCGTTCTCGATGATCGTCGTGCATACCAGCACGTCGAACTCCTCGCGGTAGAAGGCCATCATCACCTGCTCAAGCTCGTCCTCATCCATCTGTCCGTGGCCCACCGCCACATTCGCCTCCGGCACGAGACGCTGAACCTCCGCCGCGACATGGCTGATGGACTTGACGCGATTGTGCACAAAGTACACCTGACCCTGCCGCTCGATCTCGCGCAGGATCGCCTCACGCATCAGGTCCTCATCCCGCTCCCGCACGAAGGTCCGGATCGGCAGCCGCCCGGCGGGAGGATCGTTGATCACCGACACGTCCCTGATACCCGACAGCGCCATGTTGAGTGTTCGCGGGATCGGGGTCGCAGTCAGTGTCAGCACATCGACCTCGGTGCGCAGCTTCTTCAGTCGCTCTTTCTGCTTGACTCCGAAGCGCTGCTCCTCGTCCACGACTATCAGGCCGAGATCCTTGAAGCCGATATCCGAGCCAAGCAACCTGTGCGTGCCGACGACGATATCCACGGTTCCGGCCTTCAGCGCGTTGACCGTATCGCGCTGCTGTGCCGCCGAGCGGAAACGGCTGAGCATCTTTATCTCTACGGGATAGCGCCCCAGACGCTGCCGGAAGCTGTTGAGATGCTGGTGTGCCAGCACCGTCGTAGGGCACAGCACCGCCACCTGCTTTCCGTCGAGCACCGCCTTGAATGCCGCGCGGATCGCGACCTCCGTCTTGCCGAAGCCCACGTCACCGCAGATCAGCCGATCCGCGGGCCGTTCCTGCTCCATATCGCGCTTGACGTCCCTGATCGCCTGCCACTGCCCCGGCGTCTCCTCAAACCTGAAGGATGCCTCAAGCTCCTTCATCCACGGCGAGTCCTCTTCGAAAGCGTATCCCTTCGACCGCTCGCGCTCGCGATAGAGCTTCATCAGTTCCCGTGCCAGCATGCGCGTGGACTTACGCGCGTTCCTCTTGGCCTTCTCCCACCGCTTGCCGTTAAGCGTGTCAAGGCTCGCCTGCCCTCCACCCGGCCCCACGTACCGCTGCACCCGATCAAGCTGCGTCACGGGTACATAGATCCTGTCACCGCCGGAATAGGCGATGACAAGATAGTCTCGCTCCATATCGCCGATGGTCTGCTTGGACAGCCCCTCGTAACGTCCAATCCCGTGGGTGATGTGCACCACGAGATCGCCCTCATCCAGTTCCTGCAGTGAGGTTAGCGAGAAGCCGCGGCGGTACTTCGGCTCCTTCGGCCGGCGCACCTTGCGCCATCCGTAGATCTCCGCCCCGGTCATAACCACGAGGTCCGCGGACGGCAGCTTGAAGCCTCCGGACAGTTCCAGGGATGCGACCCGGACCTTGCCCGGCTCAAGCGTGACTCGCCCGTTGGTCACAGAGACATCATCCACCCCGCGACCTTTCAGGGCATCGGCGGCTTTCTCCGGCTCTCCCGAGCAGATCAACAGGTGCTGGTTCTCGTCCTGCCACTCGCGAATCCCCTCCACCAGCAGATCGAACTTACCGCCGAAGCTGTCCACCGGTGGCGTCGAGAAGACGGCTGACTCCACCGCCTCATTCCATGGCACATCGCGCCTGAGCATTCCCAGATAGATGATCCGCCGGGTACCTTCAAGATCGGACGAAATCGACAGATGGCTCAGAGCGAGCTGCTCGAACGATATGCAGGCGGTCTCCGGCAGGCGCAGATGCTGGCCCAGCTTCACACCACTGCGGTAGCTGTCCTGCACATCTGAGTAGAAGCCTTCACCGTGGGTGGCGATCCGCACGCGCTCGTCCACCACCACGAGGCAGTCATCTGGCAGATAGTCTCCCAGCGTCGCCCGCGTGTCGTACATGTAAGGAAGGTAGTGCACCAGCGTGTCAGCCGGTCGAAGGTTCTCCAGCAGTTCGAGGTCCTCGTCGCGTCGCTCGCGCAGCCGCTGTGCCTCACGCTTCTTCTCGGCCCTGTCAAGCTGGTCAAGCTCGCGTCGGTAGGCCCTCTTGATGAGTGGCAGCGCCCTCGCGACCGTGTCCTCGGTGAGAAGTATCTCCCCTGCGGGACCGATGCTCACGCGCTCAATCTCACGCAGCGATATCTGTGACTCCGCGCTGAAGAGCCTGATGGAATCGATCTCGTCACCGAAGAGTTCGATGCGCGCGGGAGCCGACAGCGTCGGCGGCGAGACGTCAATGATACCGCCGCGAACCGAGAACTGCCCCACGTCATCAACGAGGTTGACGCTCTCGTAGCCGAGATCTACGAGGGCGCGCGCGAGGTCGTCACGATCGACGGTATCTCCCAGCGTCAGTTCCCGCCGCGCGTCTTCCATCGCTCGGCGCGGAATCGTCTGCAGCATCAGCGCCTGTACGCTGGTGACGATTATGACTCCCTCTCCCGTGCTGAGACGGTCGAGCACGGTCAAACGGTCGGCAACCTCCTCGCGCTCGGGTGTGACCCCGTCGTAGAGGGCGGAGGCGATCGATGGGTACACCAGCACCGCGCGCCCATCGTCATTACCGACCAGCGCCCGAATGTCATCGGCGATGCGCCGCGCCCGCTCATCGTTATATGTTACGACGAGTGTGGTACCATCTTGCGCGGAAAGCCCTGTCACCAGAAGTGCAGAACCGGCGCCGCTGACCCCGCTCACCGCGACGGGGTTACCCGCCTCGATCTGCGCGGCCAGCGCCGCGAACTCCTCCGACACCTGCAATCGGTCTCTAAGCCCGCCTGATATCTCGAGTGTCATCGTCTTCCTTCATGGCCGCTCAGCCCCGCCGCGTCT
>PXBW01000145.1 GCA_003566775.1 candidate division WS1 bacterium | reverse complement strand
GGGCGATTGCGAGCGTTAGCCTCTCGCAATCGCCCTTCCCGGTCTAACCGCCGTGAACGGAACCCGTGCGCACGGTAGCGTGACAGGTGAACCCAAAGGGGTCTATCTGTGTCGATCAGGTCCCCGCCGGACGATCCGGCCCGGCGTGCGCCCGATCAGCTACCGAGGCCGACCTCGATGTCCTCGAGAAGGTCTTCGAGATCCTCCTCATGGTGAAGTTCGTCCTGTAGAATCTTCACGATCATCTTGTGGGTGGCGGCGTCGGTCTCCCTCGTGAGGTCCACCAACTCCTGGTACGCTTTGATCGCGCACTGCTCACCCTCGAGATTCTGCTGCAGCACCGGCCCAACGCGCTCGTCCTCGGGAGGCGCGTACCCGCAGTTGGTCGCTTCGTACCACATCTCGGGGCTGAGAAGGGGAACACCCTCGAGCTGCGTGATGCGGTCGGCGAGTTGCTGGGCGTGCTCGTACTCCTCGAGTGCGTGCTCCATCAGCTCCGCGACCACGGCGCTTCGCATGGGCCCTTTCACGACCTGGGCGCCGATCCAGTACTGATAGAACGCCAGCCACTCATCCGCAAGGGCTGCATTGAGCTTCTCGACCAGGTCCTCGACATCAATTCCGACGATCTCACGTGCCTTCGTACCCATCCTGTCAACTCCTCCACTCATTATCCGACCTCGGTTAACCGCTTCGGTACCTGACCCGTGGTGTCCTGCCGAAATATTGTGGGGTTATGACTTCGCACGTGAGGAGTAGAGAGGGAGGGCGTCGCACTGCCTCATGTGTTAACGGCACATACATGCCTCCGAACGACGACGGCATCCGGCCAAGGGCACGGGCGAGGAATCCTGCACCGAACTCACGGGTTCGGGCCTCTCGAAGGCACGGGGCCGACGACAGAACGGCCGGGGCGAGCAGGAAAACTCGCCCCGACTGACGGCTTGCGACGAAGAACATCTGTGGCCGGGTTGGACTCTGGCACCAGCAAACACCAGCGTAACCTTCGTCCGGCTCTGCGGATCCCGCCGGTGTAGAGTTAATGGGGTGGAACATGCTTCCTTAAGGTCTATGCCGGTTTCTCCGCCAATGGGCGTATGGCTCAGAGTCAGATCGCTCTACGCCAGCCTCGCGAGAGCTTCGCGGCGTTCCTTCAACTGGGTTATCTTCTCCCGTGATTCCGCGAGGCGCTCGCGTTCGCGCTCGACGATCTCGTCCGGGGCGTTCTGCACGAACTGCTCGTTCCCCAGCTTGCCCTCGCTGCGCGCGATGTCCTGCTTGATGTCCGCAATCTGACCATCGATGCGCTCGATCTCGCCGCCGATGTCAACGCTGCCGGGAACTTGAAGGAATATCCGAGCGCCGGCGGCACCGGCAGCGAGGCAGTTCTCCGGCTCCGCCGAGTCCGTTTCCAGCAGTTCAAGCTCGGAGATCATCGCCAGGGCTATCAACCCCTGCTCCTGCGACCGCAGCAGATCAAGCGAGTCCGCATCGTCGGGGATGATCGTGACCGCCGCGCGCTGTGACGGCGGCAGGGTCAGGGTGGCGCGCAGGGCGCGAATCGCTCCCACCGCCTCCTGGAAGTGGCTCATGCGCTGCTCGGCTTTCTCGTCGAAGGCCGCATCATCCGGCATGGGGTATTCCGCGAGGGCTATCGGATCCGCGTCCTGATGCAACCGGTGCCACAGTTCCTCGGTTATGTAGGGCGTGATGGGGTGCAGGGCCCGCAGTATGCCGCCGAGCACCGTGCGCAGGACCTCCTGCGTGACGGACTTGCGCTCGGGTGTCTCCGGATCATAGAGATCGCCCTTGGCAAGCTCCACGTACCAATCGCAGAACTCGCTCCAGATGTGTTCGTAAAGCGCGTCTGTGGCCTGGGCGATGTTGTACCTCCCAAGCTCCCGGTCGATGGTCTCCAGGGTCCGATGGTGGCGCGAGAGTATCCAGCGATCCGCCAGCGAGAGGTCGGCCTGTGCAAGGTCAACCGGCTCCTGAGGGGCGTCCTCGAGATTCATGGTGACGAAGCGCGTGACGTTCCAGAGCTTATTGCAGAAGTTCCGGGCCCCTACCACGCGATCCTCGGTGTATCGCAGGTCCTGCCCGTGGGTGATCATCTGCATCAGAGCAAAGCGAAGTGCGTCGGCGCCATACTGATCGATGAGGTCGAGCGGATCGACGCCGGTGCCGAGGGACTTCGACATCTTCTGTCCGTCGGCGGTACGTACAAGGCCGTGGATAAAGACGGTGTCGAAGGGCGGCTTACCGGTGAAGTGCATCGCGTCCATGATCATCCGCGCGACCCAGAAGAAGATTATGTCATAGGCGGTCACCAGGACGCTGGTGGGGTACCAGAAGTCAAGCTCCTCGGTCTCTTCAGGCCACCCGAGCGTGCTGAACGGCCAGAGGCCGGAGCTGAACCATGTGTCGAGCACATCGGGCGACTGTACGGGATCGGCGGCGCCGCAGTCGGGACACTCCTGTGGGTCCTCACGAGCGACTATCCAGGTCGCGCAGTGCTCGCACCACCACGCGGGAATCTGATGTCCCCACCACAGTTGGCGCGAGATGCACCAGTCCTCGATGTTCTCCAGCCACTCACGGTACACTTTCGTCCAGCGGTCGGGCACGAAGCGCACGAGGCCCTCATCGACCGCTCGCAGGCCCTCTGTGGCAAGCTGATCCATTGCGACAAACCACTGCTCCGAGATGAGCGGCTCAACCACTGTGTCACAGCGGGAGCAATGTCCGACCTGGTGATGATGCTCATCGATGCCCTCGAGCAGGCCTTCCTCCTCGAGAGCCGAGACGATATCGCGTCGAGCTTCGAAGCGGTCCATTCCCGCGAAGGCGCCCGCCTGATCGGTCATCGTGCCCGTGTCGTCGATGACCACAACATGTGGCAGATCGTGGTTCTCGGCGATGGCGAGATCGGTGGGGTCGTGCGCCGGTGTAACTTTCACGGCCCCGGTGCCGAACTCGGGATCGACAAGCTCGTCGGCGATCACGGGTATCTCGCGATCCATCAGCGGCAGGGTCACGGTCCTGCCGATGAGGTGCGCATAGCGCTCATCATCGGGATGCACCGCGACCGCGGTGTCGCCGAGCATCGTCTCCGGGCGGGTGGTCGCAACAACCACGCCGGGTCCTCCATCAGGCGCGGGGTAGTGCATGTGCCAGAAGTTTCCGGCGCTCTCGCGGTGCTCTACCTCGAGGTCGGAGAGGCCGGTGGCGCAGCGGGGGCACCAGTTAATCATGCGGGCGCCGCGGTAGATCAGGCCCTCGTCGTAGAGACTTACGAAGGCCTCGCGCACGGCATTTGACAGGCCCTCGTCAAGGGTGAAGCGCTCGCGCGACCAGTCAGGCGAACAGCCGAGGCGCTGAAGCTGGCTGATGATGACGTCATGATGCTCGTCGGCGACCTGCCAGGTTCGCTCGAGGAATCGCTCTCTGCCGAGTTCGTGACGGCTCGTGCCCTGCTCCTCGAGCATCTTCTCGACAACGTTTTGGGTGGCGATACCGGCGTGGTCGGTGCCGGGGAGCCACAGTGCCGCGAAACCCTGCATACGCTTCCACCGGGTGAGCAGATCCTGGATTGTGTTATCCAGGGCATGGCCCATATGCAGGGAACCGGTCACATTCGGCGGCGGGATCACGATACAGAACGGCTC
>PXBW01000018.1 GCA_003566775.1 candidate division WS1 bacterium | reverse complement strand
CTGCGGCGAGGTTCACTCGCGCTTCCTCAGCGGCGGCCGGACCCGCCACGCCTGCGGCAAGGCCGATCATCATCAGTGCAACCGCCACAGTGAAACCGTATCTTTGCATCCTGACACCTCCATCCAACGGTATATTGCATCGTGCTCGCCGGTCGCATCTGTGTATTGATAACCACGAAACTTCCATGGAGTTCCCCTGAGCAGGTGCCTCGGGGAGGACTGCAATCTCAACTATCCAGTGTCTCTGGGACGGCAAAGACTCGAACTCTGTTCATCGTCCCGACCCGAATCGACAGTCCAGGTACATATTGAGGTGAGGGCCGCCATGGGCCCTCGCCTCAGCATTGTCGGGTGGTGCATCATCTATCTCGTGGAGCGCACCTGCACGTGCCCGTCGAAGTAGAGAACGTTCGGTCCCGCATCGTGCCACTCCGGATCGTAGTCCTGCGCCAGCACTGTCCTTGAGGGTTCCCGCCCCCAAGGGTTGTCAAGCATGACCGGTGGCATGAACGAATCGAGCATCCCGAGGCCGTAGTCGTAGCTGGTACCCTGTACAGAAAACATCTCGTGATCGCTGGGGCAGCGGAAGAGTTGCTTATTTCGCGTGTAGGGGTTCAACACGTCAACGATGCCCGGGGGGCCCTGGCGGTAGGGACAGTCGCTGCCGTCGGGTTCGGCGGGGTACTGATTGGCCAGTGGAACGAGACCACGATAGTCCTGTGCGTACATGTGCACTGCCAGCCCTATCTGCCTGAGATTGGACAGACAGGACGTCTGACGGGCCCGCTCACGTGCTCGCGCGAAGACCGGGAAGAGTATCGCGGCCAGGATCGCTATGATCGCGATGACCACGAGCAACTCTATGAGCGTGAAACCTCTGCGACGCATTACAGGCATGGCAATCGCCTCCGTGAATGTGAGATGTGTCTCGGCGAACGGACTCAGTTAGCCCGCTGTCTCGCCATCGCCTGGAGAAGCGGTCGAAGCTCCAGCCGCTGCTCGGGGCTGATTTGTGTGCTGTAGCCTACCATTCGATCGAACATCCGCGCCTGGCGCCGCACGAGACGCTCACGGCGTTCCGGTGGCGCGTTCTGGACTCGCTCCGCCATTCGCTCTACGCCGGCGACCCTGCGCTGGATCGACTCGGCACGCTCCTGCGGCGTCCGCTGCCAGAAATCCTCCCAGCGCTGGTCGAACCGTGCGTCACGCCGCACCTCACGCTGTTCCTCGCGTTGTGCCATCTCAGCCTGGGTAAGCTGGCGCGGCTGGCCGAGGATATAGACGGGCCGCCATTGCGCGCCCGCCGCCTCAGCGATTGCCTCAAGCGCGTCAGCAAGTGGGGCATCCTCGAGACTGAGCGCGATGGTGCCATCGAGGCCTTCCTCCGCAACGACCAGGAAGCGGCTGTTCAGCGTGAACTGTGTGAGCGCATCCTCCAGCGACACATCAGTCAGATCGAGCGTTATCGTGTCAGTGCGTCCGGGCAGAAGGAGACGCCGGATCGGGTCATCCTGCTGCATCATCACCGCCGCTCCTCCCCGCGCGCCCTCCGGGCCGCCCTCACGATCCTGCACCGTAGCAACGGCGCCGCCGGGGCCTGCCAGCAACTCTCCGAAGCCGCCACCCGGACCGTCGCGCTGGATCCGCCCGAACACCTCTTGCCGCTGCTGGTCGGTCAGACGCTCCATCCAGGCCGCTCGCGCCTCGGTGAGCTTCGTCAGCAGTTCCTCGGCGCTGTAGGGTACCTCCGGGGGCGAACTCTCCAGCATGTAAGCGCGCATCCAGGAAGCCTGCGATCCGGCAGCGAGTAGTTCTGCCGACTCGTCGATGGTTCTCTCCGCCAACTGCCCGGTAACGTTTCTCTCAGTATTCGCCGTTACCGCAATCTGGATCTCGACCTGTTCGGTTATTCGTGCGGCCACACTTCGTACCGGTTCACTCTCAGCGACCAGGTTGACAGTGACTCGATCAGCGGCTTCTTCCTCTGCGGCAATTCCGCCAAGGAAGACCGCCGTGACCATCAGGACAATTCCCATTCTATGCATGGGATCCACCTCCAGCGTCTGTATTATGAACAAACTACCCGGCTATTGGTTCTCTGACTGTCGCGGGCCGCGGGGGGCAACACTGCGGAGGATCTCCTCGAACTCCTCACGTGTGACCGCGCCGTTGTCCCCTCCGACAGCCTGTTTGAAGACTTCGCGCAGGTGTTCTGGTAGCTCGTCTGCGGTGAGCTTCCCGTCCTGATTCACGTCCAGTTGGTCGAAAAGCTCCCGCGCGCGCTCTGCCGGATCCCGGCGCTCGCGCAGTTCTCCTCGCTCTCCGCGCTGAAAGGCCTCCCCTCGTTCCCCACGGTCCGGGCGATCCGCGCCCTCACCTCGCCCCCACCGCTCGCCCGCCTCCCGGAGTTGCTGCCGGAACGCCTCGAACTCCTCGCGGGTCACACGGCCATCGCCATCTGCATCCATGCGCATGACGCGTTCACGCATCGGCTCCGGTATCTCATCTGCGGTGAGCACACCGTCCCTGTTGGTGTCGAAGCGGTCGAAGATATCGCCCCGCTCTCGACGCTCCTGATCGTCGCGCGGCGGGCCCCCATCCCCTTCGGGCCGGGTGCGAGGCTCTCGTGGCGGCTGCTCCGCCCCCGAACGGGCGGGAGGCGTCTCCCGGGGAGCGGGGGCCGAAGATCCCTCGGGTGACGGGGGAGTTTCGCGGGGGGCCTCACGGGTGCGCTCCGTTCTGCTCTCCGCCGGGGCATCGCGGGTAACGGCCTCGTCCGCAGAAGGCTCAGTTGCGGTATCGCCGCTATCATCAGTCGCCTCGTCGGGCGACTCGCCTTCATCGGCCGGATCGTACACCGGTTCAGTCTCCTCCAGCAGGGGTTGCTCGAGTTCGGGCTCATCGAGGGCAAACTCCGGATCTCTGTCGCGACAACCCGGCACGAGGGCGATCGCTATCAGAACGGAGACGACCAGAGCAGTGACCTTTGTGGACATTGTTATCGCTCCCGGCCAACATCTCGGCAGGATTGGAGTTAGTTGGTCGCGCATCAATTGTAGCTGCAACTACCTGTCATGAGCATTCTATCTGAAAGACGGATGGAGTCAAGAAGAGATTCCATGGAAATCGTAATTGGTTTGGCCGCAGAATGTTTCGGGGGGCAGACAAACTGCCGGGGCCTTGCGGGGTCGGGGGCTTTGTGCTATACTCGACCGCATACAAGAGGTCAACTCGCCGCTTGCCTTCCGCGGGTGGCGAATTTTTCTGTCAAGGGAGTTCCTGAAGCGATGCCGCAGCGAGCACAGATGGAGAAGCACATAAGGAAGACTCAGACCCGCACTCTGCGCAACCGGAAGCGACGCAAGGCGATGAAGGATGCCGTGCGCCTGGTGCTCGACGCCGCGCGAGCAGGCGACGAGGATGCAGTTCGAGAGGCGATGCCGGAGGCGCAGAAGGCCATCGATAAAGCGGCCAAGCGCGGGATATTGCATAAGAACACCGCCGATCGTCGGAAGTCGCGGCTCGTCGCACGAGTGCGGCGCATGCTCGAGTAGGCGGAAGACCTGCAGAGGCTGCCCGCGGGCCGGCCCTCAGCCGGCCCGTTTCGCGTGTACGAACCACCAAGGAGTACTTGCGTCACCGCCGAAGAACCACTATGGGTGCTGTGATCATCGAGTTCAGCGCTGAGGTCGCGGGAGCTGTCGGCCATGCGAGGGCCATCTTCACGCCCGAATATTCTCATACTACACACCGATCAGCACCGTTACGAGGCGGTCGGTGCCGCGGGCAGCCATTTCATGCATACCCCGAATCTCGACCGGCTTGCGAGCCGGGGTGCTTTTCTCGAACGCTTCTATGTGCAGTCGCCCGTATGTATGCCGTCCCGCGCCTCCATGCTATCGGGACGATATCCCAACGCGACGACCGTGACCACCAATGGTATTCCGATGCCGGAGAGCATTCGATGCATTCAGCACATGCTCGGCGATGCGGGGTACTTCTGCGGTATCGTGGGAAAGCTGCACTTTCTCCCTCACTCCGCGCGGGATCATCGCGAGCCTCACCCGAGCTACGGCTTCGATCATCTGCAGATCAGTGATGAACCCGGCTGCTACCGCGACGCCTATCGTGAATGGGTCGCGCAACGGGATCCGTCGCACCCTGACACAGTCAACTGCGGCCTGCCTCCCGCGCGGGCACAGTGGGAGCGGATGATGGGCTGGACGGGCACCATGCGGCCTCCCGCACCACGCGCAGACATTGCGCCGGGACTGTTCGAGGCCCCCGATGATCTGACCAACGCCGCCTTCGTTGCCGACAGAAGTGTGCAGTTTCTGCGGGAAAGGGGCGCTCAACCGTTCTTTTTGTTCTCGAGCTTCTACCATCCGCACCCGCCGCTGTTGCCGACGCAATCATGCCTCGATCTCTATGATCTCGACGAGATCCCGCTGCCGCCGGGGGATTTGAAGGCGAGACATCGCAGCGAGGATCGCCATCTTACCGTTGACGAGCTTCGCGAGATACGCCGCGCATACTACGCAATGGTGACGGACGTGGATCGCAACATCGGACAGATCCTCGATGAGCTTGAGGAACTGGGGCACGCCGACAACACGATAGTGGTGTTCACCAGCGATCACGGGGAGTATCTCGGCGATCACGGCAGGTTCGGCAAGGGCACTCCGGGCAATGATTGCATCATGCGGGTGCCCTGTATCATCTCCCGGCCCGAACAGATCGAGGCAGGAAGTCGCATCTGCGGCCTCGTGGAGGCAACGGATCTTGTGCCGACACTGCTCGACTACGCGGGGGTGGTGCGTGAACCGTCGCTGCAGGGCCGATCGATGCGCCCGCTGCTTGACGGAGATATGTCGGCGGCGCGGGATTCGGTCTACGCGGAGTACGCCCGGCCCGGCCACTGCAACTGGGTCACGGTACGCACCGCGGAGTTCCTCTACGCTCACAACACCTCAGGCGAAGAGGTGCTGTTCGATCTCGTGGCCGATCCAGATGAACTGACCAACATCGCTAGCGATAGTGAGTCAACGCAGGCTCTGGCGGAGATGCGCCGGTTGGCGCTTGGAAGGGCGCTGGATGCTCGACCGTCCGTGCGTCCGGTGGCGCGCTACTGAACGACACAGGGTCCGGAGGTGAACAGAGTTGAGGCTACCCGGGACTAATCACGCCATCAAACCGAAGCGGCGGCGGGAGATATACGAGAACGTCGCCTCAATCTCGCGCCCGAGTGGGTCCTACTATGTGATGATGGCGCTCGCTACGGTCATCGCGGCCTACGGCCTGCTGATGGACAGTCCGGCGGTGGTAATCGGAGCGATGCTGGTCGCGCCATTGATGGGACCGATATTCGGCATCGCTCTGGGTCTTACTTCGGGCAGCCGTCGCCTGATATGGAGCGCGCTGCAATCCGCGGCCTACGGAGTCATCGTCTCACTCATCATCGCGATGGTAATCGGGTTGATGCCGTTCCTGCCCGCGATCAGCGAAGAGTGGCTGGTACGCACCCGGCCTACGCTGCACGACCTCCTCGTCGCCCTGGCGGCGGGGTTCGGGGGTGCCTACGCACTTATTGATGAGCGAGTATCCGCGTCCCTCCCGGGCGTCGCGATCGCGGTTGCGGTTCTGCCACCGTTGGCCGCCTGCGGACTGTCGATCTCAACCGGCCGCTGGAGCATGGCGGGCGGGGCGATGATGCTCTTCGTCGCGAACTTCTTTGCGATCCAGATCGCCTCGGCGATCGTATTCTCGCTGTTCGGAATGCTGCGTGGTGGACAGGACAGGATCGAGGAGAAAGAGAACGGTGGCCTCAGCCACTTCCTGAGAAGATTCTGGATCAGCTTCGCCGTCCTCGGCGTGATGGCCTGGTTCATGACCAGTACGCTGATCGCCATCACTACTCAGCAGCACCTGTCCTCCACGATCAATATCGTGCTCTCCGAGCAGGTGGGCACGATGATGGGAGCGCGTTTGTCGGACTTCGACTTCGGAAGGGATGAAGACAGGTTGCGCATAACCGCGCAGGTGCTCACACCCCGCCCCTTTCAACCCGCGGACGTGGCCTCGGTCGAGCAGAAGCTTGAGGAGGCCGTTGATGATGAGGTGCATCTGATCATCCGTTCACTGATATCCCGCGATGTGGACAGCGAGGGGGCGGTCTTCGCAACCGCCGATGAGCTTCGGCAGGAGGTTGAGGAAGAAAGGCGCGTCGAATTCATGAGCACCGCGTCGCGTGTAGTGGCGGAGCATATCGAACGAATGCCGGGCGCGGGATTGATGGACCTGCGCAGTGGGCGCGCGAATGGAAAGATCAAGCTGACCGCGCTTGTCGAGGCGCCCGAGGCGCTGACCCCGGAGAAGGTCGCTCAGGTAGAAGAGGACCTGAGCGAGGCGCTTGACATCAGCCTCGATCTGGTGGTGCGCAAGATACTCACGCGGGACACGGCAAGGTCAGGCCACCTGTACGACGAGCCGGAAGCGTTACCACCGGCGCAGGAGGCGCTGATCTCGACGGCGCGAGCCGTTCTGCAGGGCTGGGTGGCGGACAACGCCCCTACGGTTGAACTCATCGATATAGAGCTGGATGCGAGCGAGGAGACGTGGGCACTGCTCGCTCATATGCTGTCACCCGAGCCCGTGACCGAGCAGCAGGCAACCGAGATGCAGCGGGAGTTGGATGGCGAGTTGCCGCGTGAGACACGTCTGAGAGTTCGTTACAGCTTCGGCGGTGAAGCGGAGCCCACCGAAGCTGTCCGCGACGCACCCTGACACCCCCCGGGTTACGCACCCTGACACCCCCCGGGTTACGGCCCAACTACGTGCGTGGAGAGCACGCCGACCGGGGGCAGTTCGATCTCCATCACGTCACCATCACCGAGACGAATATCCTGGTTTTTGCCGACGCCTGCGGGTGTCCCGCAGGCGATGACATCTCCTGTCTCGAGCGTGCAGATATGCGAGATGTAGGAGACTATCTCTGCGGTGTTGAAGATCATCTGATTCGTGTTCGAGTCCTGCATGATCTTACCGTTGAGCCGCAGCTTTAGATCGAGGTTATCGGGATCACCGACATCCTCGACCGGCACCGCACAGGGTCCCATCGGCGCGAAGCCGTCACACCACTTGCCGTTGAGCCAATCGAAGAAGCGATCCCAGTCACGCTCCTCCTCGCGCTCCCAGATGGTGAGATCGCGCTCGGAGATGTCGTTGAAGGCGGTGACGCCCGATATATGAGAGGGCGCTTCCTCGACCGAGACCTCTTTCGCCGGCTTGCCGATGATGATCGCCATCTCGGCCTCGTAATCCACGAATTGCGCGACTTCGCTCAAATGCAGTGACTCATCGGGGCCGATGACGGTGTTAGAGGAGGGCTTCATAAACACGCGCGGGGTGTCAAGCTCCCGCTGCTGCTCTCCGCCCTGCAATCGCTTTGAGATGCTCTCCGCCATGTGTGACATGAAGTTGGTGGCCAGGCAGAACAGCTTCGGCGGGTTGGGGATGGGCGCGAGTATCTCCGGCTCTTCGAGTGCCGCTGCATCGCCCGCGTGTTGGATGACATCGCGGGCAAGCTGAAGACATTCCGGGCAGGCCAACAGAGCCGGCACGCTGCCGAGGCAGGCGTGATCGGGTGGCTGGATGTGGGCGGCATCGAGTGCGGCGAGAAGGTCGCAGGGCGTGTCATCCACCAGCGCGCCGACGCGCACCGGTGCGTGTTCATCCATGCGATAGCTGATCAGACGCAGCGTCATCAGATCGACTCCTCATCTTCAACAGTGCTTTCTATGCTGCCGTCCCCGAGCCCGGCTCGCAGGGCGCAGACGGCGGTGACGTTCACTATGTCCTCAGGCGTGGCCGCGCGTGACAGATCCATCGCGGGCCTCGCAAGCCCCTGCAGCAGCGGCCCGAAGGCTCCGGCGCCGCCGATCCACTGGGTGATCTTGTATCCTATGTTGCCTGCGTCGAGGTCAGGGAAGATCAGGACATTCGCCTTACCCTCCAGCGGACTGCCGGGCGCCTTAGCTTCCGACACCGACGGCACCAGCGCGGCATCGACCTGAAGCTCGCCATCGATCAGCAGATCGGGTTCACGTTCCTGCACAATACGCATTGCGGAGGTGACTTTCGCAACATCCGGGTGCTCCGCGCTGCCGTGGGTCGAAAAGGAGAGCATGGCCACGCGAGGCTCGACTTCGAGGTAGGCCTCGCAACTCCTCGCGGCACTGATAGCGATGTCTGCGAGCTGCTTCTCGTTCGGTTGTGGAACCACTCCACAGTCGGCGTAGATGAGAGCACCGTCAACGCCGAAGTCTGAAGCCGGGGTTGTCATGATGAAGCAGCTTGAGACGATCTCTACGCCCTCCGCGCAGCCGATGCAGCGCAGGGATGCGCGTAGAACGTTGGGGGTGGAGTTGACAGCTCCCGCGACCATGCCGTCAACCTCCTCGAGGCTGACCAATGCGGCTGCGGCGAACAGGGGGCTATCCATCGCCTCCCAGGCCTCGCGCTCCGTCATACCCTTATCCTTGCGTCGCTCGTAGTAGAGGTCGGCACAACGCGTGCGGACATCCCTATCATCGACGTCGATCATGTCGACACCGCTGAGCGACAGACCATGGTCCGCACCGAGGTCTCTGATCACGTCCGGACGCCCGACGAGCACCACCTCGGCCAGGCCTTCTTCAATGATGGCTCCGGCAGCCTCGATGGTTCGATGATCGTTTGTCTCTGGAAGTGCGATGCGCTTGTCGAGTCCCACAACTCGTTGCTTTATTCTCGCCATTACATCAGGCATAAACTTACCTTTCGTCGTCAAAGGAGCAACCCGGCCTTCGCTCCGTATCTTATCTTCTGGTTGATAGTTCGGCGCCACGAGCGGTATCCCTCCTTACATGTGGTGTGTTCTCTGGCGAAGGTCCATCCACTCGATATGTCGAATTGTCCACCTGCGGATTATCTCGTCAGCAGCGACTTCAACTCCGCTATCGACGGCAACGGGGAGCAATAGTGGGGCTCCCGGTGTGGATGTTTCTCAATGCGTGGGCACACCCCCCAATGGGAGATCTCCATGCAAGACAGGGCCCGGGCGAAATCAGGAGGCTGAAGAATGCATCGAAGAGCAGCCGCGATGATCGTGATTCTGACACTGGTGGTCTGCACCGGTGCTGTTGCGCAGGATGAACTTACAATCTATCAGTTCAGCGCAACGCCGGTGTTGCACGAGGATGAGGAGGCGTGGCACGCGCAGGTGCGCTTCATAACGTCGCTGCCGGCGATCTGCCGGGTGGAGTACGGACCGGATCGCAACCTCGGTCAGACCACCGATCCCGAGGATGAGTTGCTGCGCAATCATCGGTTCGATATCTCCGGAGCGCCCGGAGAGGCGCTGTTCGTGCGCGTGGTGGCTGAGGGCGAGGAGACGCAGGCCACCACCGATCCGATCGAGGTCGCGCCACCGGGACCGTTCCCGGCGGGCAACGTCGAGCGCGTGGAGGTGCCGCTTACGGTCGCTGAGGTCAGCGGCGTGGCGCGCAACGAACCGGTCACCTTCGGCATTCCGCTTCCCGAAGGCGCACTGGGGGACCCTCAGCGAGTGAGCTTGATCGATGCCGGGACGCAACTCCCCGTGCAGACGCAGGCGACGGTTCGCTGGCCCGACCGGACGGTCAAGTGGCTGCTGGTCAGCGCGAACGTCTCACTTGCTGCGGATGAGACAAAGACTCTGAGCCTGGCGCTGGGGACCGAGGTCGACCCGGCTGACCCCGCCGCCTACATGGTGAGCGAGGATGGGGACACGGTCGAGGTGAGCACCGGGCAGGCGCAGTTCGCCATCGACCGCACGAGTGGCGAGGGCGCGATCTCGGGGCCGCGCGCCGAGTTGACCTCGCTGCCGACCTCGCGGCTGATCGACGATGAGGGCACGGTCTTCACCGGGCGCGTCGAGCGCGTGGAGATCGAGGAGCGCGGGCCGCAGCGCGCGGTCATCCTCGCCGGCGGCCAGCATCGTAACGAGGCCGGTGAGGCGTACTTCGGCTTCGAGATACGTTACTTCCTGCGCGCGGACGATCCGTTCGTGCGCGTCGATCACGTTCTGCAGCATGACGTGGTCCATGCGGAGATGGAGTACGGGGATGAGATGAAGTCGATCGCGTCGCTCGATCTCGTATTCCCGACCGCGGCGGACACGGCGCGGGTTCTGATCGATGAAGGAGAGAGCGCGGATCTGGCGACGGGCCAACGCCTCTTCCAGCACGAGGACAATGAGTGGGTGATCGGGGACCGGCACGGCGTTCGCGCGCCGGGTCTGGCGCAGATGGGCGAACTGACCGTTGCGGTCCGCGACTTCTGGCAGAACTGGCCGAAGGGCTTCGAGGCCGAGGACGGGGCGCTGGCGGTGGGTCTCTACCCGCGAATCGCCCCCTCCGATCGTTACGCCGACAGGCCGGATGAAGAGGTGCTGTACTACTACCTGCGAGACGGCGTGTACACCTTTCGCGCGGGTCTGGAGAAGCGCCACGAGTTGCTGATCGGCCCGGCGGGCGCGGCGAGCGACGAGCAGGTGCTCGCGCGGATCAATGAGCCGCTGCTGGTGAGCGCGCCGCCTGAGTGGTACATCGACTCGGGCGCGCTGCACGGGATCGCCGGGGTCGAGGGCCGGGAGTTCGAGGCGTACAACGAGGTGCTCGATGACGCGGTGGATGCGATCGTCGAAGAGCGCGAGCGGCGGCGCTGGTACGGGCTGATGAACTACGGCGACTGGTTCGGCGAGCGGCGACTGAACTGGGGCAATATCGAGTATGACCTGCAGCACTCGATGCTGACGCAGTACTTCCGCACCGGCGATCGGCGCTTCTTCGAGGTCGCTCAGACCGCGGCGCGGCACAACGCGGACATAGACGTGGTGCATCATGCCGCCGGACAGGTGGCCGGACCGGGCGGGGCGCGTCGCGTCGGTCAGGTGTGGGTGCACTCGATGGGACACACTGGCGGATACTATCCGCGCGACTATCGCGACATGTCGATCTACTCGATGGGCTACGCGACCAACCGCGGGCACATGTGGAACCAGGGCAACCTGACCTACTGGCTGCTCACCGGCGATGAGCAGGTCCGGCGGTCTGCGATGAAGGTCGCGGACTGGTCGGCGGGCCCGGACACGGTTGACTTCCGATACGGCAATGCCCGTGTGCCGGGATGGATGGGCATCATTCAGATGTCCACCTATTTTGCGACACACGACGAGTATTACCTCAATGCCATGCGCCTGATGTACGAGGAGGTCCAGAGCGAGGCCACTCCGGGAGCGGGGTTGCGCGTGCAGAGGCTCAGGGGCGGACACTGTCGCTGTGAGGACTCGCACTACGGCGAGGCGGGCTTCATGGCCGGAGTGCTGATGACCTCTCTGAAGTACTTCTACCTCGCCACCGATGACGATGAAGTCGCTGAGCGTATCGTGAATATCTCCGACTGGCTGATCGAGAACCTCTACGAGCCGGAGGAGGACAACTTCAGGTACACCGCCTGCCCGTACACGAACCTCTCCACCACGAGCCCGATGATCATGGGCAACGGCTTCGCCTTCGCGGCGAACTACTCCGGTGACGAGGAGCTTATGGAGCTGACGCGGAGAACATTCCTGCGCGGCTTCTTCGCCTTCGCAGGAGGAGCCCGCGGCAGGGCGTCAGCCTACGCCACAAACGCGGCGCCGCTGGCGATCCACGAGATCTCAAGGTTCCCCGGACCCACACTGGACGAGCTTTACGAGGAGATCCTCATCGCCGCGCAGGATCCGGCGCGACGACGTCTGCCGAGCCTCGTGCCGAACCCGGACTTTGAGCGGGACGCCAACGGCTGGCGGTCGAGAGGCGCGCTGCAGTTCAGTCACAGCACCGATGTCGCGCACACCGGGCGGGGCTCGGCGATGGTCGAGGGTACGCTGGAGGGGCAGAACGAGTACTTCGTGACCTTCTATGAGTGCGGACCGCCCTGGGAGATCGTCTGGCTGGAGCCGGGAGCGGACTACCGGATGCAACTGTGGCTGCGCGTAGATGAGATCAGCGAGGGAGCACCCGCTCCCAGCGCACGCCTCGCCCCGCGCAGCAGGGGGGTAACCCGTGGCTCATTCACGACCAACGAGTATGACCTCGACCGGCTCGGCGAGTGGCAGCTTCTCGAGACGGAGTTCACCGTGCCCGATGAGACGGACGCCGCGTACATTGCGGTAAACACCAACACCCGCGAGGCCGTGACCACGCGAATGTACCTCGACGACGTGAACATCGTGCGCGCGAGCGAGCCCTACCGCGAGACCTACGTCTGGGCGACAGCCGATGCCGTTGACGCAGAGACCTCTGGCGGCGTTACGCTCACCCCGGAGGGCATAATGGACGGATGGGACGTACTGGCTAACCCGGATGGGGCAGCAGGAACGGCTGAGTTCACTCTCAATCTGTCGCTCGAGGATGAGTACACGCTGCTACTACGGGCGAGGACCGAGGGTCAGGCAACACAGGTGGGTGTTGCGATCGATGGGGAGCCTCAGGGCGAGATCACGATTGACGACGATGCGTTGGGATGGATCGATGCGGGTACCTACCGTCTTGACGCGCACGAGCACACCCTGACGGTAAGCTTCCCGGAGGATTCGCAGATGGCGTTGTACTCAGTGCTGCTTACCAACGGTTAACGCGTATCAACAGTGCTGCAGATCAGATGGAGTGGGCATCAATGACCGAAGGACCTGTCGTGGGACCTGCAAAGCTGTCGGGCAACGGGTGTATCCTGCGCGTCGAGCCTCGCGCCGAGGGGTGGGAGATCGCTTTCGCCTCTGAGCCTCGCACGAGCCCGCAGCCCCTGTGGTTTCACCTCGAGGCAGGCGACCTCGCCGGCGCTCCGGTGGAGTTTGTCTGGGAGAATCCCGACATCTGCCTGGGGAATCCGGGCGAGCTTGCGTCTCTGCGCCCCGTGCTGAAGTCCGACCACGAGAGTTGGCGTCGCTGTGATGCCGTGCGGCTCGTAGAGCATGAGGACGGACGCAAGTCCTTGTGCTTCTCACATGAGGGGGGCGCGAATCGCGTCTCCGCGGCATTCTGCTTCCCTTACGGCCCGCCCCACCTTGAGGCCACCCTCGCGGATACAGGTGACGTCTGGGAGCGCTGCGTCATCGGCGTGACCACGGGGGGCCGGCCTCTTCCCCGCCTGCGACTGCGGGGAGATCACTCTGAATCGCGCGCCGGGCTTTACCTGAGCGCGCGCCAGCACTCTGGTGAGAGCCCCGGATCCTGGGTGCTGGACGGAATCCTGCGCTTCCTCGCAGATGACAGCGACGAGGCCCGACAGATCGGCAGGCTTCTGGACGTCTGGGTCTGTCCGTTCGTGGACCTCGATGGGGTCGTTGAGGGTAACTACGGCAAGGACGCGCTACCGTGGGACTTCAATCGTGCCTGGGAGCCGATGCCGATGCGCTCCGCGGTCCATGCGATCATGGCGGATCTGAGGAGATTCCGGGAGCGTACGTCATCGCGCCTGCTGGTCGACCTGCACGGCCCGGGCCACAGCACACCCGGCGTGTACGTGCAACTGCCCCGCGCGGAGCGCCCTGAACTACAGATGCAGGGAGCGCAGGAGTTCGCCTCGGATCTCGCGGACAGCTTCCCCGAACTACATGCCATCGCCTGCGCCCATGAGACCAACTACGCGAGTCGCTGGAACAAGCTCGCGACTATCGCATCGTGGGCATGGGATACGCTGGGCGAGACTCAGGCAGTCTCGGTGGAGACCAGCTATCAGCGACTCGTCGATGAGCCACTCTACCCCGATGACTATCGCAGAATAGGCCGACGGGTGCTCAGGGCGGCCCACGCATGGCTCCAACGGCGTGAAGAGGAGTGAGCCTCAACGCCTCCGGTGGAGGAGATGTCTACGAACACCGGCGCGAAGTGCAGAGACGGCGAGCATCTCCTCAATGCTCGCCGCCTGCTATTGCGTCACTAAACCGCCACGGCGCTCATGACCCGGTCGAAGTCAGAGGCCCCCGTACATTCCCGCCGGTAGTATCGTGTGTTCAGTCAGCGCCTCGCGCTGTTCGTGATAGTCCTCCGTGAGTGCCTTCAACTCCAACTCCATCGCTTCGATTAGCTCAGGGGAGGCACCCTCTGAGTGAAGGAGGGAGAGCTTCCAAGTCTTTTCGTGCAACTCTCGCTCGATCTGGCGGAGCGTCGTCCATGCCTCCTCGGACTCATCAGAGACGCTGATATAGGCCAGCGGCGGTACCGGCACCTTTCGCACCTCCGCAATCCCCGGGCCCTGTCCGCAGCAGTCATCATCATAGTTCTCGGGCCCGCTAGCTGTGGCAAACTGATGCTCTCCGCTCAACCATGCCCAGGACATCAGAGCGATAACGATGCCCACGACCACAATCCACGTGATATTCTGTTTCATCTTTCCCTCACCTCTCTCTGTCTGCGCACACTCATGAACCATGACGGGGCGGGTAAGGTTATGATTCCCGCCTTTACGGAAGATTCAGCTATGATCCGATGGAAGTACGTTCAGCAGCCTACGCGCCGCCGTAAAGGACAGACGGCGAGCGCTGTGGTTCTCTCGCACTCGCCGTCTTCGTCCCATGTGACCGTCGGGGCAGTTCTCAGCGCGCACCGCCGCCCTGGCCTCCGCCACGACCCTCGCCCTGTGCTCCACCGCCGTCCTGTCCTCCCTGAAACATGCCCTCAGGAAAGACTATGTGCGGCCTTAGCGCCTCGCGGAGTTGCTGCATCTGCTGATTTCTCTCTCTCATTTGGTTAACATGCGCCTGAATCGCGTCCTCATCTGCCCTCTGAGCGTGAAGCAGGGACAACTGCCAGACGCCCTGATTCATCTCGTTCTGAATCTGCACGACTCTCTCCCAGATGGCCTGCGACTGTTCATTCACCCGCAGGAAAGCTCCAGGTGGGACTATCATCTGCCCCACTCTCGCACCTCTGCGTTCCGGCTCCTCCGTACGCTGTGCCTCCTGTGCCAGTGCCACTGTAGTCATCGCTGCGACCAGCACAGGGATCGCTATCGTTGTCAGAATTCTTCGCATCTGTCGTCCACCTCCGTCGGCTTTGTGATGCTCATCGGCATAGACGCTACTATGGACCGCCCGATTCCATCAGATTCGGAAAAGCAGAGGAAATGTTCGGCACCTACTGGGATGACGCTACCGTCGAAGCTACTTCAATAGGCGCGGCGCACCTGTGTAGAATAGCAGCAGGCCTTCTCTCACCCCGCCGTCGCTGACTGAAAGACAACCCTCGGGGGCGGCTTCCGCGCAGATTGTGAGGAGGATCAGGCCGCCGCAGATGATCCCGGCTCGCTCCGGATCGAAAGGCATAAGTGCCCGTCGTCCGGCCAGGGTGAGATCACACATCTTACACTCCAAAGCGGCCATCTCGGCGTGACTGAGGCTCGATCGTCCGCGCAGCATCCGGGCGGCGGTGGCGGTTCCACCCACGACGATCATATTGCCGCGTCCGGCGGCAAGCGCAAGCCCGGGCGCAAAGGCATCTCGAGCGAATCTGCGCGCGCCGTCTCGCTCCTCAGGCGCAGGGGGGTCGGAACCGAGGAATCGCTCGGTGAGCGAGCGCGCGCCGACGGGAATGCTCACTGCCTCCAGAGCGTCATCCGCGCTGCCGGCGGGCCCGGACGGGACGGAGTTGGCCAGG
>PXBW01000132.1 GCA_003566775.1 candidate division WS1 bacterium | reverse complement strand
GGCCGATTTCCATTGCTCGGGCGGCAGGCTGATGAAGGTGAACAGCCGGTCCCCGGCCTCCTCCAGGCTGTCGGCGACCGCGCGGCACTTCACCCGCCATTTCTTCAGGAAGGCGTCGCGGCGGGTCTGCACCTTGGCTGCGGTGTCGGCGTAGATCATGTCATGATAATCCTCGGCGAGCTCGTCGTGCAGGTGCCTGGGCGCGTGGCCGAGGAGGTTGCGCAGCTTGTGGACGGTGCAGCGCTGGATCCTGAGCTCCTCGCCCCACAGCGCGGTCAGCCAATCGTCGGGAAATCGGTCCACCGGACCGATTTCTGATCCTCCTCATACCTCCAGCCCCGGGGCGCCGTCCACGACCACGAACTCGGGCCGCTTGAGCCCGCGGGCATCGAGGTCGTCGAGGTGAGGGCGGACCGTGGCCCCAGTGGGGCCGCGTAAGCCGCCCGAACGGCGCCAGGGTCGAGGCCGGTTCGGCAGCGCCGGACGGATCGCCGCAGTGGGGCGATCCGAGGATGAAGACGGGCTCTCCCCGCCCGTTCGGCGGGAAAACGGTCCCCCGGACCGTCTTCTGATCCGCCGAACTCCTCACGGAAAGCAGCACCTGTCTCGCCCGTCGCGACGGACCCCGATGGCGGCCAGCACCGAGATGCTGGTTGCTTTCCTGTCGAGCCGGACCTTCACGACCGTGCCGTCGAAGGCGAGCCATTGTCCGCCATTGGTCCGAGGACAATGGCGAGCACGGACGATGTCCTCGTCGGCGAGGCTGCGGGCGCGACCTGCGCGTCCCGGTCCACCTTGATCTTGCGCCATGCGCGGCTCACGACGTCCTTGCCCACCGCGCCCTTGAACAGCGCCACCGGCGCCGCTTCACGCGCCGGGTGTTGGTGCCGGAGAGGTGGACCGCGGTGATCAGCGCCTCGGCCGTCTGCGTCAGCCGCCGGTCAACGTGGCAGCGCCCGCGAGCGCCATTCCGTTGTGCGCCCGTCAGCGTCCTGGATGCGTGCCCGCGGCACCTGCACGGTCTCGGTGCCGAAGGTCCCCACGAGCGGGCCGCGACCGATGGCCGTGGCGATACCCTTTCCGCCCGGCGCCCCGGCCATAGCGGCACCGGCCGATGGCCGCTTCCAGTTCCTCTTCGAAAAGCGCCTCGATGGTCGCGCGGATGTTCTGCCGCAGCCGCGCCCCGATCGGGTCGAAGGCGTCATCATCGCCCAGTAGCGCGGGCATGGCGGTCGCTGTAGTCTCGGTCATGGCGTGATCTCCCTGGCGGTTCCACCCGCCGGTTGGGTGGGTGTCAGTTCACCCGGAGATTACGCCGCCACCGAATTTCCACCACCGTCGCGACACGACCGCGTTCAAGGCGAAGGTGGTGCTGGAGGCCGTGAGCCATCGAGCCGCCGCCGGTTCGAGGCCGATGGCGAACGGGCGAGGCGACGGTGGCCGAGCTGGTGAGCAAGCACGGGGTTCACCAGACGCTGATCAACACGTGGAAACGGCAGGCCATCGAGGGCATGGCTGGCGTGTTCTCGAACAAGGCTGCGGCTGCCGACCGGGAGGGCGAGCTGGAAAAGCTGCATGCCAAGATCGGCCAGTTGATCGTGGAACGGGATCTTTTGGCGAAATCCTCCGGACGATGAGCGTTGCCCGGAGGCGCGAGATGATCGACCCGCAGCACCCCGGGCTACCCATCGCCCGGCAATGCACCCTGATCGGCATCAGCCGCTCGTCGTATTACGCCCCCGCCAAGGGCGAGAGCCCGCTGAACCTGGCCCTGATGCGGCTGATCGATGCGCAGTTCCTGGAGACCCCTTGGTACGGCAGCCGGCAGATGGCGCGCCACCTGCGGCGCCAGGGACATTGTGTCGGGCGCAAGCGGGTGCGGCGGCTGATGGCGAAGATGGGCCTGGTGCCCGTTTATCAGAAGCCGCGGACCACAGTGCCCCATCCGGAGCATCGGAAGTGGCCCTATCTGCTGAGGAACCTCGTGATCGATCGCCCCGACAAGGTCTGGTGCGCCGACATCACCTACATCCCGATGCGGCGCGGCTTTCTGTATCTCGTCGCCATCATGGACTGGGCGAGCCGGCGGGTCCTGGCAGGGCGGCTGTCGAACAGTTCGCCATGGAGCCGCCACCGGTCCGAGGCCCATGGCGGACGGAAGCCGATTTCTGCATCGAGGCGCTGGAGGAGGCTATCGCCCGCCATGGTCGGCCGGAGATCTTCAACACCGATCAGGGCAGCCAGTTCACCACGCCCCGCTTCACCGACGTGCTGATCGAGGCGGGCGTGAAGGTCTCCATGGACGGCAGGGGCCGGTGGATGGACAACGTCTTCATCGAGCGCCTGTGGCGGTCGATGAAATACGAGTGCGTCTATCTCAACGCCTTCGAGACCGGCTCCGAGGCCCGTGCCGGGATCGGCAGGTGGATCACCTACTACAACACCGAGCGGCCCCACTCGGCCCTCGGAGGACGAACGCCCCTCGAAGCCCACAGAGACGGCGAGGGACACAGGCTGGCGGCGTAAGGGAAACAGGATCAAGCGTAGCAATGCCTCCACGCTGTCCGGGGAAACGGGACCACCTCACCCCTCACTCTCAACCAGCTCAAGAAGCGCCATCCTGTCGTCGGTCATCGTCATCTCCGTTTCAGGTTCCAGGTGTCGCAACCTTGACCTTTTCCGAAGATCGACGGTGACCGCCAGCGGCACCGCCGGCCGCGCGCTGCGCTACGCCAATGGCTCCGCGCGCGGCCTCCTCCTACACCACCACCGGGGACACAGCCGGCGGGCACTGGGCGGGCATGTTTCTGATTGCAGACTCATTCTGGACTGGGCGCATACTTCTCGTCGAGGCGGTGCTGCGACAGCAACCCGTCGATGAGGTCACGCAAGTCCGCGCCTGCCTCGATGAGCGCGCCAGCGTCGGCAAGCGGTCCAGGTTGCGGCGCCAGGGAAAGCGGTGGGGCCGGCGCTTCGGGGTCGGGGGCCTCCGGCCCTTCGTCGGCCTCTGCCTCGACGGACAGATCGGCGCTCGCGGGGGAAGATGCGGCGGCCAACCTTGCCAGGTTCTGCTCCGGACCTGCGCCGCTCCGGGCCACTTCGGTCCAGAGCCCGCCCAGCCAGGCGGCGCGCTCGGCCTCCTGCGGAAGGTCGGCTGCGGTGAAGGCAACCATGGCGGCCCGGTGTTCGCCCAGAGCCAGCAGGGCTTCGGCCCGTAATGCCGCGGCGCCACCCTTCTCCAGGCCCGCCAGGGCACGCAGGGCCTCGGTCGGTCGGCCTGCGGCGAGGGCTGCGCGGGCGCGCAACGTCGCCTCGGCCGGGGGCCCGGGAGTTTCCCTGAGGGCGGCCAGCGCTTCCACTGCGAAGCCTGCGCTGAGCAGCCGCTCGCCCAATTGCAATCTTCCGGCCTCGGGCAGCCTGGCGCCGCGCCAGGCGTCCTCGGACAGCGCGCGGGGCAGCAGGACCGCATCCGGGGCTTCGCCTGCCAGGATGCCGAGCAGTTCCAGCGTCAGTGCTTCGATCGCGGGCCCGGAATCGTCGCGCATCCGGAGCCGGTCGCGCACCGCGAAGGCCGCGTCGGCATGCCCGTCGGTGGCCAGCGCGAGCGCTTCGAGCCGGGCGAGCCGGTGGCCAAGTTCCGTGCCGGCGTGCTCCCGCGCGTGCGCGATCAGGTCCTCGGACAGTCCCGGGGGCAGCGGCAGGTCGCTGGCCAGC
>PXBW01000298.1 GCA_003566775.1 candidate division WS1 bacterium | reverse complement strand
CCGGCAGGTCGTAGTGGCGCAGGCCCTGGCTCCCGGCGATAATCGGCTTGCGCGTGACACCGGGCGCTTCATCGATCCGGGTCGCCTCCCCACTGTGGAACTCGAACCACTGCCGATCCACCTCTCCCATCGGCGCATATCCGTACACCTTCCCGTCCTCCCCTCGGTACACCCGCACGCCACCCTCTCCGACCACCTGATCGTCGGGGACAACCGTCCTGACCTCACCGGAGTCGCGGTCGAGGATGAAGATCTGCCCAACCGCCATGCCCATCGCCACGTAGATCCACCCCTGATCATCGGCGGCCATCGAGCGAGGGTACTGCAGCGCCGAATGCTGGTTGATCTCACCGTAGTGGCGGAAATCACCGCTTGCCGGATCATAGCTGACCACGTCGGCATTCGGGTAGATTGCCGCCCAGATGACACCACTATCGTCCTCGGTCATGCTCATCGCGGCGCGTGAGGGGCCCTCCTGCACGAAGCTGAACTCGCGCTGGAGGGGGTCGAACTCAAGGAAGTGACCGCCCATGTACGTGTAATACCGCCCGTTGCTGGCGAGTATCGACGCGAAGGGGCAGTCGCGCTCGATCGGCCTGGGGATCTCCTCGATCTCCCCGGTGCGCGCATCGATGACGGCCAGCGCGTAGGCGTAGCGATTGTCGAACAACCAGACCAAGACGACCTCGTTACCGTCGCCGTCCACCGTGCATACCGTCCCGCGACTGACGGTTACATCAGCGAAAGGCCCGTGATCCATGAATCCGCCGCCGAGGTCGACGCTTTGCGCAACCGCTGTCTGCGCACCGGCCGTGGCCGCCAGCAGTGCAATCATCGCGATCACCTTTAGACCATCGATTGGTGTGAGTCCTGCCATTCGCATCCTCGATCAACTCCTTGATTGCTCTTGGTCGTGCCGCTGCACCAGACTCCTCGAACTCGTCAGTATGATCTGGCTCAATCTTTGAGGGATGTCAAGGGTCTTTGTTCTGATCAAGAATCTGAGCCAAGGAACCAGTAGAGAGTGCCTCCGTAGTCCACAGCGCTGAACTGATGGCGAGGCACCCATCTCACATGGCCATCAACGAAAGCCGTGTTCATACCGCCCTGATGCCGGTCCAGCCAGAACTGCTCGTAGAAGGGGCTGTCCGGATTGGTCCAGATGCCGTTCCAGAAGTGGTAGTACGCCCAAGCCCAATCGGGTCGATCAGCCATCATCACAAATTCGGCAGGTCTGTTGATCTGGCCCATCGACACACCGTCATACATGCCTCCGCTACGAGGAGGACTGAACGTGTCCCCCTGCTGATAGCCAAGTTGGATGTTGCGACCAAAGCTGCACCAATCTCGGAATGTCTCCGGACACTTGTATATCTCCTCGTTCATCACGTATGGCTCAATCGAGTCAAGCCAGTAGATCCAGATACGATTACCTCCGCACCACTTGTTGTGGACCGGGCTGTCGTATACCACGGTCTGGGCAAATGGGAACAACTCGTCATAGTCCTGAGCGTACATCAACTGGGCGAGGGCGAGATTCCTCAGATTGCTCATACAGGTGGTCTGTCTGGCTCTCGCGCGTGCCCGCGCGAACACCGGGAAGAGGATCGCGGCGAGGATCGCAATGATTGCGATCACCACCAGCAGTTCGATGAGCGTGAAACCTGTGCGCTTGATCATTTGTGTACACCTCGTTTAGAGCGTTCTGGCGTTACCCTCATTACTATGAGGGATAGTGCGGATCTAAGAGCGCGGGGCAACTGCACATTCCCCACAGCCGCGTCCATACGACACGGGCGGCACCGCATGGCATCAGATCAAGCGCCTGTTGATCTAGCGCTCCCGCCCGCTGCTCACACATAAATCGACTTTCCCATGGGATATGACCTCGAACCATCAGTTCAACGGCCCCAGTCCCAGACACCGCCATCGAAGTACCAGTACTCCAGGCGCTCGGTCTCGTCGTCACGCAGCCACTTCGCGTGGCCATCGGCAAACGCGTTGTTCATACCCTGATTGTGCCGAGCATCCAGGAAGTAGTGGCCGTCATTGTAGGTCCACCAGAAAGGCCGTGTCTCCCGAAAGGTGCCTTCGCTGAACAGAATCGTGCCCGCGGGTTCCTCGACGTCCGCCATACCCCGAATAGAGGTCGTCCGGCCAAAGTTTTGGTTCATCGTGTATGCGTTGGCCCAGACATCCGGGAGTGTCTCGCCTGTCAGTAGGCTGGTTCGTGTGCCTGGACGTTCACTGGGACAGGTGAGAATCTGCCAGTTTGCCAGGTAGGGCTGCAGGAGTTCAGGCCAGTACGTAGCGCTCGTCACTCTGTGGCCAGGGTACCGGAGGTCAGTCGGCGCGTACACCTCATTGTAGTCTTGAGCGTACATCATCGCAGCCAGGCCGATCTGTTTCATATTGCTCAAGCAACTCGTCTGTCGGGCCCTCTCCCGTGCTCTTGCGAACACCGGAAAGAGGATCGCGGCGAGGATCGCAATGATTGCGATCACCACCAGCAGTTCGATGAGCGTGAAACCTGTGCGCTTGGTCATGTTTGTTCACCTCGTTACGCGTCTGATAAGTTGCTCTCAGGTAGAACCAGCAAACGTTTCGGTTGTCAAACCGTATCGCGGTCACCTGCCAGAAAAGACGGTCGCGGCTGGACGGTCCTGCAGATTCACCTCCACTCGATGGTGCGTGTCGTGTCGCCGAGATTCAGTGTGACATCGTCAGTGGATGTGACACGGGCCGCACCCGTCTCGTCGATGACCACCGTGGCCCAGTTGCGGATTACGAAGCCGTCACCCTCCTGCAGATCATAGAAGTAGAAGTCATCGCCCTCGGAAAAGCCTTCGGAGGACTCCACCTCGATCTCCATCGGCTGGGCGAAGCGGGTACTGATCACGCGGGTGCTGGCCATGCCATCGGCGGACTGGAGCAGCTTGCCCGCGAAGAACTCGCCTCCACCGGGTGTCAGGCCGCGCGCGTAGTCGTGCTGGGTGAGACTGGTGATGCGGTTCTGGTGGAACGGGTCCTGATCCAGCGTTCCCTGGCCCAGCATGATTCGCTGCGTTCCGAGGTCGATTACCGAAAGGTCTCCCTCGCGAGTAATGCCGTGGATCGTATAGGCTGTGTTGCGCGAGTATTCCGGATTGTCGAAGATTACCGTCTGATACTGAAGTCGTCCGTCGGTGGGCAGATCCGCATCAACATATACGAGGTTTCGGTCATAGTCGATGCGCACGATGTTCCCGGTGTGCGTACCGCTGGTAAGTTCAAGAGCGAAGTCCGCGCTGCGGAGCGCTCCGCCCACCACTCGCGCGGCGGTGACCCGATCGCCCGCGGTCTGCAGATGACCAAAGCTGCCGCGGAGTTGAAGGTCGCCGGCAGTAGCTTCGGTGTCGGGCGCAGCGGCGTAGATGAAGCTGTCGGTGGTGTCGTTGTGCAGTGCGACCTGCAGGGCCGTGACTCCACCGGGGGCGGGGATGCGCTCCACGCTGCTGATGAACGGCTCGGCCTCGCCCTCGGTAGCCTCGGGAAGCTCCGTCGTGAGACTCACCGTCGCGATCGAGAACCACGGCTGACCGCCTTCATGCTCCAACCCGAATTATTCATGTCCCCTTGGTGCGTGGGTGTTTGAGGTGTGCGGTGGAGCGGTTTGGCTCGACATCTTTCGGAACGCGGTTGAGATAGACAGTTTCGGCGAGTGGAGGCTTGATTGT
>PXBW01000219.1 GCA_003566775.1 candidate division WS1 bacterium | reverse complement strand
TGATCTTCTGCTCATGGGCGGCGGCAGCCTGCTGCAGAACGCAACCAGCACCCGTTCCCTCGTATACTATCTCCTCACCCTGGAATTGGCGGGGCGCGCCGGAGTGCCCTATGTGATACATGCGCAGGGTATCGGGCCGCTGCGTGGCCGATGCAGCCGGTGGATCACCGCGCGGTACCTGCGCCGGGCGCGCGCGATCACGCTGCGCGACGAGGCCTCGATGACGCTCGCAGGTGCGCTGGGAGTACCGCGAGACCTGCTTACGCTCACGGCCGATCCTGCGTTCCTGCTGCAGCCTGCACCGGCGAAAGAGGTTGAGACTGTGTCGGAAAGTCTCGGGTTGAGGGCGGGCGAGCCGGTGTTGGGGATAGCGATCAGACGGTGGCCGGGGGCGGAGAGGGCGCTGCCCCCGCTCGCGCGCATAGGCCGGGCTGCGCTGGAGAAATGGGGCGCGCGACCTCTGATCATCCCCTTCCAGATCCCTGAAGACCTCGAGATCGGCCATGAACTCGCCGCGATGCTTCCGGAGGCGACGATCCTCGACGGGCCATTGCACCCGCATAAGCTGATGGGCCTAATGGGACGCCTCGATCTGCTGGTGGCGATGCGGCTTCACGCGCTGATTATGGCCTCGGCCCAGGCGGTGCCCGCGGTTGGACTCTCCTACGATCCCAAGGTGGAGGCGCACTGCGCAAAAGCGGGCCAGCGCTGCGTACCGCTGGACGGTCACCACGACCTGATGGCGCTGGTGGAAGAGGCATGGAAGTCACGGCAGGAGGAGTTGCGGGACCGCAGGATTCGCGCACGTGAACTCCGGGAACAGGCGCGGGTTGCCTTCGCAACCATCGAGCATGTCTGTGAAGGCCTCATCTGACGCGATGCCGGAGACCGGCCCGAAGTCGGATGAAACCGGCATCTCGCCACCGAGGGACCCGATTCTCGATTACTCCATTGCACAAAGCAGGACAACTCGCATTCGGCGAAGAACATGCATTGACCAGACGAGGCGATCTCCGGGAGGGTGCTACCGTGACAGAGCCGAGACCAGTCGATTTTGTCCGAGTGTTGGAGCGATGGCCCAGATTTGCGGAGAAGTACTGGTGGGAGGATCCCGACCGCCCCGATCTCGGATGCTTCGGGACCGGGTACAACAGTTGGGGCGTGCAAACCAATCAGAAGTATCTCGGCGCGATGGCGGTGCTTGCCGCCGATCCCGACCTCGATGAGGACGCAGTGGGTATGTCGCGGGAGCAGATACTCGATCGCGCGCTGCGTTCGCTGCGGTTCTCGTGTGCCAGTCACATCTCTGGCGATCATCACTGCGCCGACGGCACTCAGTGGGGGCACACCTGGATCTCCTTGCTGGGTGTGGAGCGGATGATGCATGGGGTCGAGGCGATCGATGAGCATCTCACGGATCAGGATCGTGCCGATCTGCGCAGGATGATGGTCTCTGAGGCCGATGCGCTCTTCGACCTGCCGATAACCGCAACGAAGTGGAATGCCGATGGAGGCAATCGGCCCGAGTCGAACATCTGGAACGGTGCGTTCCTCGCGCGCACCGCGCTGATGTACCCCGACGAGAACAACGTTGACGACTGGATCGAGCGCGGGACGCACTTTCTGCTCAACGGCATCTCGATCGAGGCGGATGCGGAGGATGACACGATCTTCGCGGGCAAGCCGCTGAGCGAGTGGCACATCGGCCCGAACTACTTCGACAACTACGCGCTCGATCACCACGGCTACCTCAACGTCGGTTACATGGTCATCTGCCTGAGCAACATGGCGATGATGCACTTCGCCTGCAAGAGCGACGGTTGGGATCCTCCTGAGGGTCTTTATCTCCACGGTCGGGAACTGTGGGAGCTTGTCAGGCGCCTCATCTTCGCAGATGGCCGCCTCTGCCGAATCGGCGGCGACTCCCGCCAACGATACTGCTACTGCCAGGACTATCTGCTGCCGAGCCTGTTGATGGCGGGAGAACTGTTCGGCGACGCTCATACCGCTCAACTCGAGCGCGAAGCGCTCGAGCTTATCCGCAGCGAACAGGAGATATCCAGCGACGGAAGCTTCATGTCGCACCGCCTCAATACCATCCGGGAGGAGAGCCCTTACTACTTCACGCGCCTTGAGTCCGACAAGGCCGTTGTGCTGTCGATGAACGCGTACTGGCGTCGCGTGCTCGAGATACCCCGGCATGAACCCGGGGAGAGCTACCTTGAGAGCAGTCGCGGAGGCTGGATCGAGCCCGAGCATGGCGCGGTCATGGACCGTTCGCCGCAGCGAATTGCATCATGGAGCTGGCGCGCGCGTCATGCACCACAGGGTCTTTGTCTGCCCCCTGACTCTGGGCATCTCGCCGAGTGGGATCGGAACATCGCGGGACTCGCGCTTCCTCTCGGCGCCAGAGGCAAGGCCCGTGTTCTGTGCCACGAACAGACCCTCTTTGACGGAGGATTCGTCACCACGGGCGTGATGGATGACAGCGCGGCAGCGGTTCTGCCTGAGGGTTGGGAGGCACCGGAGGCGCTGAAGCACCGCTATGCGGTGGCCGCACTGCCCGACGAGCGGACGATGATCGTGATCGAGCATTGTGCCGCGCCCTTCCGCTGCTATCTGTCAGAGGTGAAGGGGCTGAAGCTGAATGTCCCAAACGACATCTTCAACGACATGCGGCGGACATACGCCCACGAGGGCGGCACCATCACCGTCCGGGGGGATCATACGGCCCGGACGATACCACTTGATTCGCGCTGGATCTCGATTGCAGACACGATCGGAGCGATCGCCATCTACGGGTCGGACGAGATGACGCTCTATCAGGCTGGAGCGCGGCGAGCGTCCGAGTACGCCGACAGTCTTTACTACGATGAACTGTGCTTCCCATGCGTAGTCCCTGCTCTTGGAGATGCCGATCTCCCCTACCTTGAGTTCGCGCCCGACGAGGTCATACTCGACTGCGCAGGCGCGGTACTCTCCGGTGCGAGCGCTGCTGAGACCGCGGCGGTGGCCGGGAAGGTCGAGCAGATCGATGCCGGCTCCGGGGCCCTACGGGCCGTGATGGTGCCGGGAGCGGATGGAGCCCACTACGTACTCGTGGCCAACCTCGGCGAGGAGACGGCCGCGGCAGTCCTGTCAACCAACGCGGAGGCCGCCGATTGCGTCACGGGCGAGGACCTGGCGCCCGGTGCAGATGGCACGATCAAGCTCGATCTCGACTCAGGCACTTGCAGGCTGCTGCGTATCCAGGCGGAAGCTTCAAGGGGTTGATGTGGACCACTCCATTCCTTGCGCATTGGCGTATCTTTAATGCTGTGTTCAGCGTGCATGTGGTCTTATGCCCTCTTACAAGGCAGAATAGTATATTCTTCCGGCTCCTGTGGGAGGTATGTTGGGATCACTGAAGAAATGCCCGCCGTTCACAGCATTACGTACCGGAGGTGCGCTGTATGCGACGCAACGGCTTCACACTCATCGAGTTGCTGGTGGTAATCGCAATCATCTGACTGCTGAACAATCGCGCAGTTCTCTCCGCTGGCAAGATGTGGCCGGTTTTTTTGCTGTCTCAAGGACCACGACCGCGAACCTGTGCGCCCGCGATCCGCCGTTTTTCGGCGGATTTTCGCGAAATCCACGGTGTTTCCCGAGCACTTCGCAGCGTCATCTGGCGCCGGACGCATCCCGGCGGCGTCAGTTCACGCTCCGGACGCTTTGCCCG
>PXBW01000179.1 GCA_003566775.1 candidate division WS1 bacterium | reverse complement strand
CCGCGGCATACGCGTCGTAGTAGCCCAATATCAGGTCGCGGGTGCGGTAGGTGCCATGAGCCGCAAGGTCCTTGCGCTCCACAATCGGGAACGTGCTCATGATATACTCCAAGAGCACGCTTGCGTGCTCCAGTAGATCGCGTCAAGCTGGCCGGGAGCAAGCCTGCTTGCTCACCGGGCCCGCGACTGCGCGCGGCGCTCCTCGTCCCACACGAACGGCGGCCCCTCGCAACGTCCTACTGGGCATCGTCGATGATCTGGACCGCCTCCGCGCCCGACACCCGACCTCTGTCCAGGAGTTCCGTCGCTAACGCCACCACCTCGGCTCTGCACTCATCCAGTATCCGATCAACAATGGCCCGAGCGTTCTTCTCAATTCTGTCTGGATTCAGAGAGCGCGGATCCGATGTGCTAAAGGTGTTCGACGCGCCGCGATAGTCAATACTCGCCCGCCTCAGCGATGCATCGTACTCAGCCGCCGTCTCTGCTCCGTGGAAGATCTCCACGCTCCGATAGCCTGCCATGTAGAGAGCCACAGCATGTTCCTCGGACATATCTGCGGTAGCGAATTCCGTGCATGCGTCGGGCTCGATGCGCACCTCGGTCAGTTCGCGCTCAAGGTAGTGGCCCACAACAGCATGTCCGCTCTCGTGGTACGCAAGTGCAGTCCTCTCGTCACACATGTTGGTCCTCCCTGCTCCAAGGTCTTCACTGGATATCCGATTGCGAGCGCCACGACAGGAGCTATGGGCTGATTCGCTGCCCCTATGGCTCCGTCTCCATACTATGCCTTCTCGCCGTGCGCTTCTCCTCCGGGCCGAGGAAGACCTGCAGGTCGCCCGCGGCATACGCGTCGTAGTAGCCCAATATCAGGTCGCGGGTGCGGTAGGTGCCATGAGCCGCAAGGTCCTTGCGCTCCACAATCGGGAACGTGCTCATGATATACTCCACGTCCGCGCGCTCGATCCCATACAGGTGGAAGTAGATCGCGTCAAGCTGCGCCCGCAACTGCGCGCGGCGCTCCTCGTCCCACACGAACGGCGGCCCCTCGTCCCCGAGGTCCCGCGCAAACGCCCGGATGTCCCACGCCGTATACACAAGCTCCAGCACCCGCCCCGCAACCACATCCGACAGCCGCTCCCCGCAAAACTCCTCCTCATACCGCGACGGCGGGATGACGGGGAGTTGCTTGACAATGTAGAAGTTCAGATTGAGTCCGCCCATCTTCTGTCTTACCATGTAATCCAATGCGAAACTGGCCAGTTGAGCACACAGTAGTCCAGATGCTTGCTCCTCTGCGAGCATGAGCGGTAACGGATTGCCGACAGCTGCGGATGGTATCGGCGATGCAATGAGGCTCCGGGCATCGTCGGGCCGCGCTCGGTTTCGATAACCAAGCAGCCAGCATTGCTCTGCAGCCCAGTTCGCGGCTTCGGCTACCTCAGTCTCATCGACCCAGTAACGTGGCAACGCTGAGTATTGCGGATCACGATGCTCCTCTTCGGTACTTTCACCTGCTCCGTCTGATCTGTATCTGTGATCGAACTGATGAACCATCCAGTCCTCATAGAGTGGCAGAAGTACTCTTCCATCACGCTGGAATAGGTTGCCTGGCTTCCGCAGCCGAAGTCCCTCTGCCTCTAACTCATTGCGAGTACGGAACAATCCCGCATCGTTCGTAAGATGAAACATTGTCGCAAACTTCATCCCCCACGGACTCTCCTCGCCCACCTGCTCGCCGTGCTCGTCGTAGACCTCGCGCACGAGCACAGGATGGCGGCGGTAGACGGCCTTGGTCAGTTCGGCGTCGCGCTGGCTGCGGAAGATCGGGCAGGTGCGCGTGTTGGGATTGAGTAGCTCGATCTCCTCCTCAGTAAGCTCAAAGTGCCGCCACTCGTCCTCCATGTGGTCCGGGCGCTGCAGGAAGAACGCGAAGTCGGCGGCCGCGCCGCCTCGCGCGGGTCCGCTCACAAAGAAGAGCGAGAACTTCATCCGGCTGTCGATATCGTGGAATATCCCCTCGCGGTTCTCGAAGTCGTAGAGGGCGCTGAGCGAGCGCGTCTCCATGAGGTCGCGGAAGAAATCCTGGGTGTAGTAGTCGGTGGCGATGCCGCTGGGGATGACCGCGCCCACGCCCCCGACGGGGCTGATCAGCCGCCGCCCCAGCCCGGCGAAGATCGGGTAGAGGTTGATGTCGCCCACCGCCGTGAGCGGGAAGTGCCCGGAATCACGCAGGAAGCTGCCGGTGTTGTCGGCGATGGCCTTCTCGTGCCGGAACTCGGCATCGAGCGCCGGGTTGGCCTCCGGAAGCCGCTTGATGAGCCTGCGCCGGGCGGCGGCGTTGGGCGCGCCGGCGATCTCCGGGTCGCGCGTGGCGAAGAACTCGTTCTCCTGCAGCTTGATCCGCTCCCACGGCGGATTCATGACGATGGCGTCGAAGCCGGCGCGCTCCTCGAAGACGTCGGGGAACTCAAGCTCCCAGTGGAAGAAGCGGATCTCCCGGTGCAGGCGCTCGATGGTCTGCCGCCACTGTTCGATGCGTTCGGGTGTGGCGGAGGCGAGGATGGGCGCTTCGGCGCCGGGCGCGATGGTCTGCAGAAGCTCGCGCCACGCCCAGACGAGGGGGAGGTCGGAGGGCGGGGTGACCTCGAACGACGCCCCTCCCCCGGCCTCGTTGGCCAGAACCGACGACGCCCCTCCCGACCCGCGCCCTTCGGGCGGGGTCTGCCCTCCCCGTTCCGGGGAGGGGAGAACGGCGTCGGAAGCCGTTTCGTTGTCGTTGCTCCCTCTCTCAGGGGCGGAGAGGGGGTCGGGGGGAGAGGCGCCGTTCGCGTCGGCAACCGGCCAGAACCACAGCGCGCACCAGGCGTCGTACATGCGCCTGACGGCCTGCCAGTCCTCGTTCTCTTCGAGGAGGCGGTGGTATTCGCGCTCCTTCTCGTCCGGGAGTAGGGTGTCGATAGCCTCGATGGAGAGAAGGGCGCGGGAGGCCTCCTCGCGGACGTTCGGGACCTGTGCGGAGAAGTCGAAGAAGCGCTGGCCCGCCTCCTCCTGCTCAACGTCCTTCATCTGCTTACGGACCTGCTTGCGGATCTCCTTGAGCGCCTCGTTGAGGGCGGAGCCGGTCTCGGCCTTGCGGTCCCACGCGGCGGCGGGGTAGCGGTCGAGGTCGTCGGCCCAGGCGCCGATGATGGAGTTGCCGAGCTTCAGGCGGTGGTCGAGGAAGGTGAAGGGCCGGTCCTGCGAGAGGGTGACGAGCCACAGGGACATCTTCGCAAGCTCGACCGCGAGCGGGTTGACGTCCACGCCGTAGAGGCAGTTGTCGGCGACGTAGCGCATGGCCCAGGAGAAGGCCTCTTCGCGGTCTTCGGGGACCGCCTCGCCCCGCGGGTTGGCGGACTGGGGCTCGCCGAAGGGCATGGTGATGGTCTCGCCGGGGTGCCCGGCCTCGACGACCGACCAGCTATCGACGAGCCACCCGGCAAGCTGCCTGCATGCCTGCACGAGAAATGCGCCGGAGCCCATCGCGGGGTCGCAGACGTTGAGGGCGAGGATGTCGCGCGGTGACCTGATGCGGCGCTCCTGCTCCGCGTCCTGCGCGTCCTCCGGGGCTTCCTCGAAGACGAGCGGTTCGAGTGTGCGCTCGCAGATGAAGCGGGTGATCCACTTCGGGGTGTAGTACTGGCCGCCTGCTTTGCGCGCGCCGGATTCGTTGACCATGTAGAGATCGCCGGGGGTGACGGTGGCGGCGACGTCGAGGAAGTCGGCGTAAGGCGCGACGCGGCGGAGGAGGTCGGTGGGGAGGGATTGGCCGCCTTCGATCTGGTCGATGGGCGTCTCGGAAGGTTCGGCGGCGCTCTCGGCCCTGCTGCGCGACATGGAGGAGGCGGAGCGCAGGAAGTCGGCGAGTTCGTCGCCCTCACGGGATTCGAGTTCGCGCAGGGCGATGATCGGCTCATCACCTGAGGCGATGGTGACCATGACCTCGTCGGCGCGGCGGACCATGCCGTCGATGAGGCCCTCGTAAACGCTGCCGAGTTGCTCGACGTCGAGTTCGCGGTAGCTGAGGCGCTGGTTGATGGTGGTGCGGCCGACTTTGCCGCGGGCGAAGATGAGCCTGCGGAGGACATCGTGCATGGTGGCGTTGGAGACGCGCATGCGCGGGTCCTCGAGCGCCGGGAAGCGCGCGGGGTCGAAGAGTTTCCCGCCATACCCCAGCAGGGACAGGTCGGGATGCTCGCAGCCCTGGTGGATGAGGCGGAAGGTGGCGAGGAGGCGCGGGAAGGCGTCGGCGCGATGGCGCATGGCGGGTTCGTCCTCGCGCTGCTCGCGGGAGAGGCGGGTCCAGAGATGGGTTATGCCGTAGGAGCGGTCGTAGAGGACCTCGCCATGGGGCAGGAGCGCGTTCTCCTCACCGTAGAGCAGGAATACGAGGCGCATCATGAAGACGAGCGACATCTCGTAGACCTCGTCGGCGGACATGTCGGCGAGCAGTTCGCCATCGGCGGCGCGGTCGCACCGGCCGACGGCGCGGACGAACTGATCGAGTGCGGCGCGGACCTGGTCGCCAAGCTGGTCGGTGACGGCAAGCTGGCGCTGCTGGCTCTCCTCGACGAGGGCGAGGAGGCGGGAGTCCTCGTCGCCGAAGAACCGCTCCTCGCCGAGCAGCATGGCGAAGGCGTCGAGGGTCTGCGGCTCATCGACCCAGTTGGTGGCGGTCCAGGTGATGTGTGGCGTGACGCCTTCACCGGCGAACATGAGGCGGAACTGGCGGCCATTGGTGGCGAGACCGAGGGGGACATCGACCTCGCGCATGAGGCGTTCGAGCTTGGTGGTGGGGCTTGCGCGCCAGGCGCCGGACTCGGTCTCCTTGCGGTCGAGGTCCTGCGCCGCGGGGGCGATCCACACGAGCAGTTGCGGCTCGCCCTCTTCATCGACCAGCACGCGGGAGGGCGTCAGGGTCTGGCGATAGTCGGCGAGTGCATGGATGGTGCGCTCCGGGATGTTCGGGTGCTTGCGCCAGCGCTCGCGGCCAATGGCGGTGAGGTCTTCGAGCACGAGGTTGAGCCACTGCGCCTGACCGTCCTCGGGGCGAAGCTGGAAGCGTTCCCACTCGGTGGTGACACGCCTGCGGAGGCGGTCGGGGACGGCGGGCGGCCCCTCGCGGAAGTGTTCGTGCAGGACCGGCTCGCTGACGAGCAAGCCGGATGCGTCGAGCGTGGCGATCCAGTCATGGTTGACACCGGACACGGCTATCAGGCCCCCTCGATGAGGCTCTCGGGCAGGATGTAGAGCAGGCCGGCCGGGAAGATGCGCACTGAGCGCAGGGCGAAGCGCTTCGCGGCGGCGTCGGGTTCGGATGTGAGGTCGCTCTGAAGCTGGTCGAGTCGGCGTTCGAGCCAGTTGACATTGTCCTCAAGCTGCTCGATCTCCTCGACGTCGAGCAGGCGCCGCTGGGCGGCTTCCTGCTCGCTCCGGAGAATGTCGAGGCGGCGGTCAATTTCGTTGATGCGCTGGTCGATGAGTTCGCGGGTCTGGGCGCGGGCGTCTTCGGCCCTCTCCTCCAGCGCGGCGGCGATCTCCTCGCGCCGGGCGTCCTCGATCTCGTCGAAGCGGGCGTTGATACGCTGTTCGTGAGAGGGGAACAGTGAGCGCAATCTCTCCGCGACGGAGCCGGGGATAGCCTCGTAACGGCCATCGGCGGAGAGCAGGCGATCGACGCTGCCGTCCTCGAGAGGCAGCAGTTCACGGGCTTCGATGGAGGAGCCGACCTCAAGCAGTTCCTCGTGGAGGACGCGACCCTCTTCGCTGACGGCAACGAGACGGCCGAGGGCGATGAGTGCGGGGCTTGAGGTGACCGCGCGCGGGACTATCTTGAACGAGCAGCGCTCCAGCGACGGGCGGTCGGGTGCGAACTGCTCCCAGAGACAGGAGCGGAAGAGGCCGATAGCGCGCTGCATGATCGGATGGCCGAGGTGCAGTAGCGCGACGTCTGAGCGCTCGCGTGCGAGCCGGTGATCGAAGGTGACGCGGAGGCGGTCGCCGCGGGCGTTGCGCAGGTGGTGGCGCAGGTCGCGCCAGTTGTCGGGAAGTGTGCAGCGCCATGCGCGGCCGGCAAGCGCGCCGGACTCCACAGGCTGCATGCGCTCCCCGCCATCGAGGGCGAGTGCTTCGTTGAGCACAAGCGCCATCTGCGCGGGCGTGAGGTCCCAGTCGGAGCGGGTCTGCTCGATGTCCTCGCGGACCCTGTGCACTTCATCGCGCAGGCGCAGGTCCTTGGGAAGCTCCTCCTCGACCACGGAGCGGCGCGCGAGGGGATCATCGATGGTGTCCTTGAGGCGCAGCATCACCTGCTCGACCTCGTCGCAGATGACGTCACCGACCTGGCCGAGGTCCTCGCGCTGGGTTCTGACCTTCTCGACGATGATCTCGAGGAAGCGGCGGTCCTCGGCCTGATCGTAGAGGAAGTGATAGCAGAAGACGCGGTCGGCGGGCTGTCCGTGGCGATCGATGCGACCGTTGCGCTGCTCCATCCTGTTGGGATTCCACGGAATCTCGTAGTGGACAAGATAACGACAGTGCTTCTGCAGGTTCAGGCCCTCGGAGGCGGCGTCGGTGCCCAGCAGGATGCGCACCGGCTCCTGGTCCGGCGGGGTCTGGAAGGCCTCATTGACAGTCTGGCGGTCGGCCATGGACATGCCGCCGGACATGACCAGCACGCGGTCGGACCAGCCACGTTCTTCAAGACGATCCTGCAGATACTGCAGCGTGTCGAGGTACTCGGTGAAGACAAGCAGGCGCTCGTTGTTCCACGAATCGCCATCGCGCAGATGCTCCTCGATCCAGTCGAGAAGGGCCTCGGCTTTCGTATCTGCGGACCGGCGGAGGCGGTCCGCGATTGCGATCAGTTCGTCGAGCCAGGCGCGCTCATCGGCGGTGAGACCGATGAAGAGGCGAGTGGCCTCCTGCAGAGCGGCGGCCTCGACCTCGGCCTTCTCGCGGTCATCATCGTAATCTTCCTCGGCGCGCTGCTTCATCCGCTCGACGAGGGCTACGTCACCGGCTCCCTCCTGCTCGGAGAGGGTCTCCACGTGGGTGTGCAGCGACTTGAAGAAGGCCTGTGGCGATGAGAGCAGGCGCTTCTTCAGGATGGTCAGCGCGAATCTGACGGCGGTGCTGCGCTCGGTATCCACGCGGGACAGGCGCGATTCGATGTAGGCGTCGAGCAACTGGTGCGCGCGGCGCTCATCGGTTGGGAGGTGGAGATCGGCGAGAGCCTCGACCTCGCGATGGGCGAAGCGGGTCTCACCGAGTTCGTCGAGTATCTGCTGCTTGAGCCGCCGGATCATGATGAAGTCGCGGGCCTCGCGGCTGAACTCGGTGCCGCGGGCGAAGCGCAGCGGATCGAGCATCTCCAGCAGCGCGGTAAAGCTGGCGGTGAAGCCGTTATGCGGCGTGGCGGTAAGGAACAGGCGGTGCTCGAAGTGCTCGGTGATCGCCTGCAGCATCTTCGTGCGGTCGGAGTCGCGGACGTAGTCATGGCGTCCGGCGGGTGCGCAGTTGTGCGCCTCGTCCACGATCAGCAGGTCCCACTCGCGCAGGCCGGGCATGCGCTGCTTCTCCATCGAACGGTGGAAAAGCGACAGCCAGCGTTCGGCCTTGAGCAGGTCCATCGACGCGATCAGGCGCGGGTGGCTCTGCCAGGGGTTGACGTGCGGGCCGTACTCCCGGCGCAGGCGCTCGGATTCCGCGCGGTCGAGGATGCGGAAGTCGAGGTTGAACTTCTCGCGCATCTCCTGCTCCCACTGGCGCTGAAGCGAGGCCGGGCAGACGATCATGATGCGCCGGGCGCGGTGACGGCGGATAAGCTCCTGCGCCACGAGACCGGCCTCGATAGTCTTGCCAAGGCCAACGTCATCGGCCAGCAGCAGGCTCACGCGGTTCATCTGCAGCGCGCGCACCACCGGGACAAGCTGATAGGGCTCGATCTCCACCGCGCCGAAGAAGGGCGCGGTCAGCGGCGGCCCGGCTATCACGGAACTGCAGGACCAGCGCAGGGACTGAGTGTAGGCGAGGAAGGCCTGAAGCGGGTCGAAGGACTCGGGTCGCGGCAGGTGCGAGGTGTCGTGGATCAGCGGCTCGATCTCCCGCTCCCAGATCACCTCAAGACCATCGCCGAGGGAGTCGTCATCGAGGCACTCCAGTCTCACTTTGCGGCTGACCTGGCCGTTGTCGGCGTATTCATCGACATCGAGTACCACGTAGTGGCGGTTGCGTACCTGGACAAGCTGGCCCTGCTCGGGGACCTGTTGCGCGGTCATGGGTCGCTCCCCTCAGAGGCATGACTGATGCACCGGACGGCCGTCGGGCGCCGTGGTCGACTGTTTCCGGCAGAGAGGGGTGGAGACCTTCAATGCGAGGGCTACCTGATCGGCGGTGACAGGTCAATCTGGCAGCGGCGCAGAGCCTCGCGATCGATCTCGTCTTGGTCAAGACGTTCAAGGACGTATTGCAGCAGGTCCTCCTGCCGGGGCTGGCCGAAGACCAGCCGATATGCCGCAAGCGCCTCCTTCAGCGCGGGCAGGCGCTGGGTCTCGCGACTGAGCGGCAGCATCGGCACGATACGCTCGATCTTCACCGAGCCGGGGCCGTCATAGACCCACCAGGGCACAAGCTCGGTCTGTTCGTCCTGACGGTTGCTCACCGCGGCCGCGAATAGCGCCTGCCAGGGATCGCCTTTAAGCAGGCTCATTGCGGGAAGACCGAGATCGCGAGCGACGCTGCGCCGGATCGCATGACACTTATACCGGTTGACGCGGCCCTCACGCTGTTCGAGGTCCACCGGATTAGAGGGCAAGTTCCAGTGGCATACGGAGTGGCAGTAGAGATGGAAGTCGAGGCCCTCCTGGCCGATGGAGGTGGTCGCGAGGATGAAGGGCCGGAAGGGCGAGTTGAAGGCCCGGCGGACGTCGCTGCGGCGGGCGATCGCACCGTCCTCTGAGTGCAGATCGCCGAAACGCAGCGCGTAGCGGCAGCGCACGCCCATATCGCCCCTGTGCCAGAGACCCTTACGCGGCCCCCACCCGAACTCGTCCAGCCTCAGAGTCGCCGCCCCGAGTGAGAGCACCTCGCTGATCTCGTCGGCCAATTCTTGCGCAACCCGCACCGCGCCAGCGTCGATCAGTCCCATGCTTTCCCGCAGCACATGAGCATACTCGTCCATCACCGCCTGCAGGTTGCCCCCCGCGCAGTGCTCCAGGACGATGCGCCAGTATGGCGTGTCCTCACTCACGCCGGTCGGCCGGAGCATCGAGCGTACCTCGTGGAGGTTGAAGAGGGTGCGGAAGCCCAGCGCAATGCGCGCGGCCGACGCCATGATCTGCGTGCGTCCCTGCGCGAAGCCGGGTATCTGTCGCAAAAGACTGCGCAGGGCCACCACGCCAGGTCCGGCGAGAGCGATCTGCGCAACCTCCCGGTAGAGATCATCGGGTGGGAGACCGAGTTCGAGCTTGCCGGAGAAACACGCCCGAAAGTGGTCAACGTGTTCCGCGAAATGTGCGCTGGTCTCGCGCTCCCCGTCTTCATCGTGCTCGTCGCGTTCCGGATGCAGGAGGTCTTTCCACTGGTGGTCTCCTTCCTTCATCAGTATCCACGCGCGCGCCGGGCGGTTAGAATCGCCGTGCTTCCTGTCAAGCAGCGCCAGTGCCGCCCAGTACCATCGTTCATCAACTCGCTGACCGCCACCATCGCCCACCCCTGCCTCATCCCGCAAGATCGGCTCCAGCAGTTCGCGCACCTGCGCCTCTATGCGGTCCAGTACATCATCGAGGTCGATCCCATCAGGCGAGGCAAGCGCCTCCTGCAGCGGGTCGATCTTCGTTGCGAGGGTGACGCAGGGATATAGGATCCCCAGCACCGGCATGCCCGTTAGCCGGTCGCCCTCGCGCGAGAACTCCAGCAGGCGCGCGATCTTCGCGGTCGCCTCGGAGTACTTCACGTCCCGGGCCTCGGCAATCATGCGTCGCTCGGCCTCGTAGCTGCACAGCGTGGCGATTGCACGCGGCACCATGCCCCATGATGAGAACACCAGCCGCTTGGTAAAGTCGCGCAGTTCGGGGCTGTCATAGGCCGAAGCGGTGCGGTAGTAGGGCATGCTCGGCGGGATCCAGAGCAGCCGCCAGGCCTCATTGTCGAGCATGTCGGCTATGAGCGCCCGCATGCGACCGTTGCGCGGATCGAGCGACGCGTACGCCTCGATTTCACATTTGCGCAGCAATGCCTCCTCGGCAAATTGCTCAGGGTTGATCTTAGTCCGCTGATCAAGGCAGTCGATAAGCTGACGCTTGAGCTTGTAGGAGGAGCCATCCATTACGTTGAGCAGGTAGGGCGCGGACTTCCAGTAGTCCAGGGGCGCTGGTCCCTCGACCGCCTGCCCCACCCGGTCGAAAAGCGCATAGTCCTGCAGGTCCCCCGGCCCGACCGGCACCGGCCCGTCGTGGGCGTCGCGCACAAGCTCCTCCTCAACTGCACGTCCGCGCTCGTTGCGCACCATGACCCTGCGAAGCTGAGCCTCGACTCGCTCGCGGGCGCTCTCCAGCGGCTGCAGGCCTCGGTGGCGCAGCCCGTAAAGACCGCGTCGGAAGTGGCCCAGCCCCTCCTGCAGTTCAACCACAGCATCCTCATCATCGTTGAGCAGGAACCTGGAGACCGCGATAAAATCGTCGTAATGATCTTCGTCCTCGGCCGAGCCCGTGTACATCTTGTAGGGCGTTGCCGACAGCAGCAGGAGGCGTACGTCCTCCCAGTTCAGAAGCTCGTGCGCAAGCCTCGTCTCGTCGTCCGTACCGTCGATGATGCGACGATATCGCTGGAACTCATCAAGGATGATCAGATCGGGTTTGAGGGCGTGGACACAGACGGTCGCAAGCAGAAAGCGAAGACGAGAGATGAGATCGCTGCGGCGCCTCTTGGCTCCAGATGGCAGCGAACTGCCGGAGAAGTCTTCGCAGACGTACTCGTATTGCTCTTGCAGATCCTCTTCTCGAAGCACCCTGCTGACGAAGTCGTCTCGCAGGGACGCATCGATCTCGGCGTCTTTCAAGTTGCGTAGCGCCCGGCGCCAGCCTTTGGGCTTGCAGGTGCACTGAAATACACTAAACGCGCCTTGAGTATTGGCGAAGTCCCACTCGGGATCGAGCATTCTCCAGATCAGCGCCCGCTCCTTGGCGCGACCAGTACTTGACCTGAGGTTGAACGACGTTCCCGGCGTCAGGCCCAGCATGTTTACGCGACGACTGTTGAGTTCTGAGACCTGGATCGGCATCAGGGTAATGCGCGTGCAGAGGGCGTCGGAGTCGACGTCCTCGAGAAAGTTGAGGCGATTGAGATTCTGCCGCACGATGTCGTAGTTGCTGCAGACGTAGACGATATCGATGCGCTCGATGTCGTCCTGCAGGTGCTCTATGGCGCGGGCGATGACCCCACGTGCAACCAAGGTCTTGCCCAGCCCGACCTCATCAGCCACGAGGAAGCGCCGCGAGCCGTCGCCATCGAGGAAGAGGCGCTCGAAGGCGTAGTCCACTGTGCGGCGCTGGAAATCCTTGAGCGGTGCAAGGACGTCATCGACCTGCCTCGGCATGAACAGATCACCCATCTGTATCACCACGCGCGGCCGCGAATGCGTCCCAGAGTTGCAGGAACTCGTCAGGCACGATCCTCTTCCCCTCTTCAGTCGTGCCAAGGCGGCGTATCAGGTCTTCGATGTCATCGAGACGCTCCGGATTGCGGCTGAAGGTGCAGACCAGTTCCTCGAGCAGAGGGAGTGTCTCAATGCTGTGGCTTCGGCGAGAGCCTTTTCCGAAGATCCATCGCGTCATCCCCAGCGAATCAAGCTCGACGTCATCCTCATTCCACAGGAGCATCAGCAGGTAGCGCAGGAAGCCGTCGCTGTCCTCGATCATGCGCGCTATCAGCCGGTCCTGGCGCTGCTGGGGCATCGCTCCCTCGCGGATCGGCAGGTTCATTACGAGGCGCTTGCGCTCATTGTCGACTCTCATTTCGAAGACGAAGAACGTAGTGAGGGTCTCCAGTGACGCGCCCTCGAACACAACAGGCTCACCGCGCCAGAGGCACGAGGCGTCGCGGAGGTTGACCTCCTGCTCGCGCGAGATTGGCCGGCAGCGAACAGTGGAGTCCACGGACGGTGCCTCGGCCAGCCCCCAGGACTCGACACTCAGGTCCCATGTATCCTCGCCCGTTTGATTTATCGCGAGGCCGAGGTCGAGACCGGTCAGAAGCACGCGAAGTGTTCGCAACTGCTCCTCGGTGAGATCAGGGGGCACAGGCTCGAAGTCCGGGGCGCGTTCGTAGGGCATGATCATGTTGCTCAGGCTCGCATCCCGGCGGTCTTCACCCTCCTCTTCGGGCGGCAGCATACAGTCGATTCCCAGTTCATCGACATAGCCTCGAAGCGAAATGCCGTACTCGACGTTGTGGTTACCGAATGCCGCGTCGGTGGCGTTGGCAGAGCCGATCAGCAGACGCGCGTGTTCGCCACGCTCGGTCACGATGATCTTAGCGTGCAGCCCGCGCAGAGTCTCGCCTGCCTCCGGCTCATATCCGGGAGCATGATCCTCTTCCTCATCATCCGAGGGCTCCTCAACCGCGTCATCAAGCCAGTAGAAGATGCGGCAGTGTTCGAGCGCGTCAAGTGTATTCTGCTGCAGCCGATCCAGCGCGTCCTCCCGCGAGACCACGATACCCTCATCAACGTCGCCGAGCAGGTCAAGGATCGTGGCGTCCGCAAGGAACGGAGAGATCACCAGTCGGCGGTTGGCCCAGTCGACGTAGAGGTTCTCATAGCCGTCGATGCCTATGGGGCGGTGACGCCGCTGTGACACACCTTCCGGCCGCTCGAATTGCACGCGCCAGAGTTCCTCCGCAAGCTCTTCGATGGCTTCCCGGCGATCATCGGCAAGCGGTTCCGCGCACAGATCGGGCAGTGCCTGCACGAAGTCCACCAGTGGCTCGCGGAAGCTGCGCCGGGCGTATCCGCCCCAGCCATCGGCAACGAACATCGCGTCCCACGAACGGTCGAGCGTGAGGTTACGTGACAGCACGACGAGCCTGTACCACGGGTCCTCATCCTCAGCGGCGTAGCGCAGCAGCCAGATCTTCGGATGGAAAACGCCACCGCGAGGGGCGCGCACCTCGGCCACCACGGGTTCCAGGAGGCTGAAGAGGCGCGAGTACCTGCCCGGCTCGGCGATCTGCGCCTGCTGGCAGAAGACCGTGGTTCGGCGGGCCACGCGCTGCAGCGAGGCGAGTGCCTGCACCTGATCGGGCAGGCCATCCCCCTCTACGTCAAGCGCGCCGAAGGCCATCGGCACCGCGGCCATGATCAGCGCCTGCAGATCGAGTGAGTAGGTGGTGGCGACTGCCAAGTCAAGTTCGTAGCCGGGCGGCGGTGAGAGTGGTTCCCAGTACACGCGCCGGTCGGCTGGCTCAAGCATCGCCATCACGCTCCAGGCCGTCGACGATGTCCGCGATGATCACGCGCGCCGTTGCCCAGCGGAATGCGAGGGTACCGACACGCCCGGCGCCCTGCCACCGCTCGAGCCTGCGCCCGCCGTGGACCCGAGCGCGGCTGCGCTTCACCCGAACTTCGCGCCTGCGGATCATCTCTTTCGCGTCATGGTCATCGACCAGCGCGCTAAGATCACTCAGACTCATCAGATGCGTCCGCCATTCATGCTCGAAATGCAGTGCGCCGGCGGCGGGACGGCGCCGCTTCACTGTAAGCCATTCATTCTGATTGGCGTGGCGCGCGTGTGCGGACCGACGGGAGGCATTCGCCTCGGCCCAGTCGAGTAGCTGCTCGTGGTAGACCTCGGGGCTTTCAGCGCTCTCGGGCATCTCGGCGAGAACCAGCGCGTAGACGAGGTTGGCCGCCTGCATTAGCTCCGCGAACGAGCGGGCGCGATCGATCTCCGCTTGAAGCTCGGTGGACAGTGCAGAAAGCTGCGGGACCATCCATAGCCTGCCGACTTCGGTGTTATTGAACCAGAGGTCGATCAGCCGCGCCAACAGCGTGTCCGGGTGCTCCTCCATGATGCGGTCGCGCAGGAAGACGGCCTCAGATCGACGCAGTTCGAGCGTCTTCGGCTTCGGCCAATCGTCGGCCGGTTCGGGCAGCTTCCGATGCCAGTTGTGCGGCGGTGGAGTCTCGCGCTGCGCCTCACCGTCGAGGTGACGATAGTCTTTCAGGCGCTGGTAGAAGCGATCCAGGCTGCGGTGATACGCCCTGCGCAGGCCCTGAAAGCTTCGGATGCCCCAGCTTGCCAGGCCGGTCCAGTAGATGCTGCCGGGCATCTGGCGCAGTGATCGGCCTGCCTGCGCGCCAATGATCCCGTCCTCGTCGGGGCAGTTCGCCACCAGCGCCTCGATGATATCACCCTCGTAGTGGCGGGTGCGATCGGCGACCTTCCACGACGGTACCTTCTGCGCCTCAAGGTCGCGGTACATCCATGGAATGAAGAGCATGTAACGGGCGCGGGTCTGGATGGTCGAGGTGCCGGGGAAGAAGAAGTCGGAGAACGCATCGCGGATCGTCCCGACGCCGAGTTCGTCGAGCGTCTCGGTCTCGGCCCAACTGTTCAGCAGCTCCATCATGCGCCGCTGCTGCTCCGCGGATGAATCAACCCATGTAATAGTGGCCGACATCTGGAGTTCCCCGACTCATCGACATAGATCCTAATGCTTGCCCAATCCCTGCGATGCGAATAGAGGGCAGACCAACACACTCTTCGCTGAGGCGCCACCAAGGACCTTCAGTCGGTGTCGGCTCGACATTGCATACTCGCCAGCGGCTGACCGCTCACCGCCTCCCGGAACTGCTGCGGGCCGACGTGCTGGTGGGTCTTCTCTTGCCCCGGTCTTTCCTCTGTAGGTGTCAGGACGGCCCGCCCGAATTGTATAGGCCGAAGCCCCACCTGCCTCGCGGAGTCGCGTTCTCGCGCATCCTCGTGCCGCGTTTTCGCGACTGGGGCCGTCGATGCTGCCCAGGACGGGCATTTCGCCACCATACCGCCGAAGCGCCGTCGGAAACGGAGCCTTCTCGCGCCTCTGAGCGCCGCGATCACCACTCACCTCGTCGGGCAGTGAGCGCCCTGCTCACGGTGCCTGCCAGCGGATCCGCCCGTCTCGTCGAACAGCGTCATCTCCAATAATCTCGCCGTCGGAGTTGGTTCTCCTAACGCGAGTATAGTTCAAACCCGAGTTCGGGGAACACCAGGCCGCTCCCCATAATATCAACTATCCGTAATCGTTGATACAGAACCCAGAGTAGAGGGTTGTTGATGCACTTTGGCGAATACCCAATTGAGAAGCAACATGTGTGTTTCAGGCATGCTCGTCCTCTGGACTGCTCAGATCTGATCTGTCGGGAAGGAAACAGATCATGATTTCGTCCTCGAAGCGTCGAGTCCCCAAAGCACGCGCAACGTCTCCAGCACACCTAGTTCTTCCAGACTATCGCCATACCTCAAGGCCTTCAGAAGCAACTCAACGATAATCCTAAGAGGAAGAACGAATGCAGATTCTATAGCAGATGGCGCGTGGACTATCCCAAATATGATACCCTGTCGCCTCCCAATAGGGTACGGCAGGTGCTGGTCGTAGCTCACCGCCTTCTCAATCGTGGAGATGTCACCCTCTGTTCTCCGCTTGTGGAGGAAGAGGCCGCACAGCACTTCAATGTTTCTGACGCTGACTGGAGAAAGACTGATCCACGGGCCTGCTGGACCTATACGAAAGCGGGTCCTGCTCATCCCGCACAGTTCGATGGCTCCGGGACCGAGCATGACCGCCCCCCATTCTTCGGACCAGTTACAGTGAGAGGTTTGGGGCCTCGGTTGCGCTGTGGGGGCGGAGGGAGGGCGT
>PXBW01000126.1 GCA_003566775.1 candidate division WS1 bacterium | reverse complement strand
GGCGGGCCACACATACTTGTAAGAAACGTTGTCATTGGAGGTGCGTGATGGAAGCACTGCTTGAAATCGCCAGGAAGGTCAGTGATCAAGCGGAGATCTACTCGCTGGAGCAGACGATCGATTCCGTTTCGTTTGAGGATGCGAAGCTCAAGGACATCGATAGCAAGCTGCAATCGGGGACTTCCTTGAGAATAATAAAGGACGGGAAGCTCGGATTCGCATTCACCAGAAACCTGATCAGTGGCGAGGAACTCGTGAAAAACGCGCTCGATTCGCTGAGCGTTGAGGCGGGCTTCGACCTCCCCGTCACGCAGGATCCGGCTCAACTGGATACCTATGACCCGGCTATCGAGACTCTCACCAATACCGATATCGTGGATGAGTGCAACAGGATCTGTGAAGTGCTCGGTCCCGGAAGGAGCGGGCAGATCAACACAGAGGCCGGACGTGTGACATCGAGGGTGCAACTCATAAACAGCAATGGAACCGACCTTTCATCGAGGTCGTCTCAATACTATTGCCACACCGCGATGATGTATCCCGGCTCCTATTCCTCGATAAGTCGACTGGTGGCTTCGAAGCGTTTTGAGAGAATGCCTGACGAACACCTGAACTTCATTGTCGACACATACGATAAGTCGCTGAAAGAAGCGAGTCCTCGCGGAGGGAAGATGAAGGTGCTCTTCCTGCCGGGTACCATCTATAGTCTGATGTGGAGGCTCGCGAGCGCGACGAACGGAAAGAGTATCTACGAAGGGACATCGCCGGTCTCGGACAAACTGGGGGATGAGATGTTCGACCGTCAACTGACCGTATATGGCGACCCCCTCAACGATCAATACCCCGGCGCCCGCAGCTTTGATGACGAGGGTACGGCCTGTCGCTACTTCCCGGTAGTTGAAAACGGCGTCCTGAAGAATTTCTACTATGATCTTCATTACGCCAACAAGCTGAACGCAAGTCCCACCGGGCATGGATTCAGGAGCGCCATGTGGGGCGGCGATCCGATCGCCATAAGACCCACGCCGTCTCTGGGTCGAGGCTTCATAAAGCCCGGCGACAAGTCTCTCTCAGAGCTGATAGGGTCAATCGATCGCGGCATCATCATCGCCGGTGTGCTTGGAGCCCACAGTGGCAACATCCCCAATGGTGATTTTTCGATGGGCCTCAGCCCGGGACTGTATGTGGAGAACGGGGAGATAGTGGGCAACGTAAAGGACGCCATGGTAGCCGGCAACATCTATGAGGTGATGAAGAATGTGCTGGCGATCGAAGATACCATCTACCCGGCGATTGGGGGAACCTTCCCGGCGATACTGTTCGACAGTGTGAGTGTAGCAACTAAATCATAAGCGGTCAGCCTTCAAGGTGTGGAACGCAAGGGATTATCCAATCGGCTGGATTGTTGCACGATGACCTGGAGTGTGTGACTGGCCAGAATAGCCTCGAGAGGGTAATCGCCTCAGGTCTGTCAAACCGAATCCTCTGGGGTTCCGTCCATGTATTCCTGGCCTATCTCTTAGGCGTGTGTGAAAGCCTGTGTCAACCCAACATAAGAAGGGTCTCGGTCGGGCATGATAGAGGCTGAATCCTCTCCTCAGGGTGTTTCGAACGTATGGGGCCACAGAACAGGGTGGCAGTATTCCAGTACAAGAGAGTCTGGCAGACTCCGCCCTGATTCAAGAGTTGCCTCTCAAGAACACTCTCCCATCCCCCTTGCGGACAGTGAACGTCATTGATGTGATTCCGGTTGTCAGGTCAGTGTACTCTTCATCGAAATCGACAGTTACATCAGAGTTAGGTGAGCTCACCACGATCCCTTTCTCAAAGTCCCTGTAATATGCGTTATCGGTTTCGCGATAGTCATCTAATGGTCTTCCCAAGTCTGCATCGTACTCGGGAAACCACCATGCCTGGCCATGATCTCTCGACCCGAAATCGTAGGTGAAATAGGTGTCATCACTCAGCAAGCTTAGCGTCAACCCTAACCTCATCCTGTTCAAGTCCAAGACTCCCGTATCATCCGTATCAACGGCATAGATCACGATATACTCGTTGTTCGCTTCCTCAAGACCCTCATCGAAAGTAACGCCCCAACTTCCAAGTGCGTTTTCTAGAAGATAACCGTCAAAATAGCCCTTGTATGCTGCTATCTGAGAGAGGTCTCTTCCAGAGTTGAAAATCACCAGCTTGTTCCTGTCATTAGCCATTGTAATCTCATCCATGATCATTCTGTTTGCTTGAACCCATTCTTCATCTGTGATTGTGTCCGGACAAGGCGACCAATCTGTAACCATATCGACTATTATGCCATCGTGTTGGGGCTGATCTAACACCTGCCTATAGAAAGAGACGATCAGGTCCCTCCAACTGTCGTTTCTCGGATCCATCGCATATATCTCTTCCGTCGAAAACTCTTCGGATTTCCATCCGAAAGCACATCTACCATTGTCACCGCCGTCAAGATACATATCTTCAGTTATCTGAACAGGATTCTCCTTACCGTAGTTCGCGACAGTGCTCAGGAAAGCCATCCACTCAGGACAATCATAAACAAAACTGATTGTTAGCCCTGCAAGAATGAGCATATCCGGGTTCATTGACTTCAGCTGTGCTGCCTCTTCCGGCGTCACCCACCCAGTCATCAGCAGATCATATGGTTTGCCTGTTTGGATTATCTCATCCTTCTTTGCCAACCAACTTGCTATGTTTGGAGTACGGCCTATCGCACTATCCACATCGCATCCCATAGGTGGAAGCACGATCGCAACGACCAGGACCCCCAGCAATAGCTTCGTCATGGTGTTCTCCTTATCATTGTGTTCGATACTGCCATTATCGCCCCCAGTGTTCACATGTGTCAATCACGATCCGGGTACCAGTACAAACACCGACCGCTACACACTCCCCAGTCTCTCGATTGAGCAATCGACTGGCTCTGTGCCTGCCGGTTGACGCCGTGGTGCCTCCGCTATAAGAACGGGCTGACAGTCTCAGGATTGACGAGACCGGGGCACAGGTAGTGGGGCAACAGCGAGAACATGCCTCAGGAGAGACGACACAACAGCCTGGAGTTCTATCTCTCGAATCAGAAGACAGACTGTTCCTGTTGTCCATGGCAGGCCTTAGTGGCAGGGCAAGCCCGAGCGACCGATGCCACAGAAGGGTCCGAGCCTGCATCTAACATGCGAAACGGAAAGCGTCTGCGAGATGATCTGAGGGTCAAGCAGAGCTATCGGAAGAGACGGCAGCCACCTCCGACAGAATCAGTGAGCCGGCACTTACTTGTATTCGTCGCTGCGGCCGGTATAGCCAGTATTCGCACCTCCCTTTTCTCTTCCACGACACGAAACACCATCCTGAATCTTCCCAGACGATACCGACACAGTCCTTCCAGGTCTCCGTGCAAGCGCTTGACGTTCCGTGAAGAGAAGGGATCGGTCTCGAGCTCGTGAATCGCTTCCTGAGCCTTTGCCTGGTACTGCTTACTCATTCTCGAGTAATGGCTTTGCGCCGTTCTAGTCCAGGTGATTCTCCAAGGCGTCAAAGCCTTACCTCTGTCAGCCTCCCTGCTTCTTCATCCTCGAGGCCTTCCTTCAAACCGGCCATCAACGCGCGGTCGGAGAGGGCCTCTTGCGTTGCCTTCCACTCCTCTATCTCCTCCCAACTGATATGGCGCACAAGTTCCAGTCGCTCCTCAGTAGACATGCGCTTTATCAACTGCGAGACTGCGAGCGCCAAGCTCTGCCTTGCCTTCATAGCATACACCTCACCCTGCTGAATTCAAAGAACATT
>PXBW01000329.1 GCA_003566775.1 candidate division WS1 bacterium | reverse complement strand
CTCGATGGTGCTCAGCGCGAAGCTGATCCAGTGCATCGAGCGTCTGAAGAGTGGCCAGGTGCGGGCACGTTATCTCTCGGATCGGTACCGGCGGCTACACGCCAAGATTTACGTCGGTGATCCGGCGGCAACGGTGGGGTCCAGCAACTTCACACGATCGGGCTTCAAATCTCAACTGGAGGCCAACGCGCGCTTCGACCGGGTTCACGAACCGAAACGCTATGCCGAATTGCGCGGAGTTGCCGAGAACTACTGGTCACTCGGGCGAGAATACAACGGCGAACTGATTGCGCTGCTGGACAAGCTCCTCCGCGTCGTTTCGTGGCGTGAGGCCCTTGCCAGAGCCTGCGCTGAACTGCTGGAGGGTGACTGGGCACAGGATTTCCTGCAGGCCGATTATCTGCCCGGAGACGCCCAACTGTGGCCATCGCAGCTCCAGGGGATCGCCCAGGCGCTTTACGTGCTCTCGCGTCAGGGCAGCGTTCTGGTTGCCGACGCAACCGGTTCCGGCAAAACGCTGATGGGATCGCACCTCGTGCGCGCGATACTGGACCACATCGCCGGATCCGGCCGCTTGCGCAAGGGCAGAGCACTGATGGTCTGTCCACCCGCCGTGGAGGAACACTGGCAGCGCGCGGCCACGCTCGCGAACGCGCCACTCGACACCTATTCGCACGGCATGCTCAGTCACGCGCGTAGCAAACGCCATCACATAACCATCGAGGCGCTGCGCCGCGCCCAGATCCTGTGTGTCGACGAAGGGCATAATTTTCTGAGCGTGACTTCCAATCGGACGCAGAATCTGCTCCGGAACATGGCGGACCACGTGCTCCTCTTCACCGCGACGCCGATCAATCGGAGCGTGGTGGACCTTCTGCGCATCGCGGACATGCTGGGAGCCGACAACCTCGAGCCGTCCACCCTGGACGCATTCCAGAAGATGCTGGGAGTGCGCGACATCCACCGCTCCCTCGACGAGCAAGAGACCGGCCTGCTGCGCACTGAGATTCAGAAGTTCACCGTGCGCAGGACCAAGCGCATGCTCAATGCGCTGATCGATCGGGAGCCAGACGAATACCGAGACAACGCGGGCCGCACCTGTCGTTTTCCGTCGCACAGCCCGCGCACCTACCGGCTAAACGAGTCTGAGAAAGACTGTGCGCTCGCGGCGGAGATCCGGGACCTCGCCGATCAGCTGTACGCGGTGACCCACTTCCAGCGGCCCATCGAGATGCCGGAGTTCCTGCGGCGGCAGGGCCGCAGTGAGGAGAGTTTCCTGCAGGGCCGCCTGGTTTCGGCAAAGAAGATTGCACGTTACATGGTCATGGCGTTGCTGCGTTCGTCGCGTCCGGCTCTGGCCGAGCATGTCGTGGGCACGCGGCAGGCGACCGAGGATTTCGCTCTGGAGGATTTCCAAAAGGCCAGCCCTACAGGGAATATGCTGGCGACTCTGGAACGCATTGGCGGAAGCCTGCCCCGGAACGGGCTGTCCGTCCCGCTGCCCAGGTGGCTCGCCGACCCCGTCGAACATGAGACAGCATGCCACCACGATCGCCAGATCTACGGACGGATCTACGAATGCGTGCGCGAGATGAGCGACGGTCGCGAAAAGGCCAAGGCTTCGAAGCTGGTCGAGCTCTCAGGTCGGCATGCCCTGTTGCTGGCTTTCGATCGTAGCCCGATCACCCTGGAGGTAATTCGGTGTCATATCCAAGCGCAGCAACCTCATCGCGACGTTCTGATCGCGACGGGTGACGCTGCGTCGGATCGTGGGCGCCTGCTGAATGCGTTTCAGTGGGGCTCTGCGGAGGAAGGAATCATCGGCCTGTGCTCGGACAGCCTGGCGGAGGGGGTCAACCTGCAGCAGGCATCCTGCATGATCCACCTCGACATGCCGAGCGTGGTGCGCATCGCCGAGCAGCGGGCAGGGCGTGTGGATCGCATGGACAGTCCCCACGCCAGCATCGAGGTCTGGTGGCCGCAGGATGCGCCGCAGTATGCACTCTCTTCGGATGAGCGATTCGTCGAGCGCTACGAGACCGTCGAAAGCCTGCTGGGTGCGAACATGCCTCTGCCCGCCGAGATGCTGGAGGCGAGCTCGCGTCCGGTGGCTCCCGAGGAGATCATCGACGAGTACGCGCAAACGCAGGAGCCGGTGGAATGGGATGGCATCCGCGATGCGTTTGAACCCGTTCGACGGCTGGTGAGTGGGGACAGTGCGCTGGTGGAACCGGAGACATACGAGTCCTATCGCCACGTCAACGCACGCGTGCTTTCACGAGTGAGCATCGTACGTTCGGGTTCGCCGTGGGCGTTCTTCAGCCTGGCCGGTGGGAGCTTTCGAGCGCCACATTGGGTGCTGTTTCGGGGTCTCGCCGGTAGCCCAGTTACCGAACTCGCGGCTATCTGCGACGAACTGCGGACCCGTTTGTCGGCCGATGTGCACGATCTGCCGATAAGTGCCTCGACTGCTGAACTGTTGGTCCGTTTCATCCAGCGGCTGGGAGATGCGGAACTTTCTCTGCTGCCTCGCCGCAAGCAGCGGGCGTTGGACGAAATGAGTAAAGTCCTTGAGCACTTCGAGCGTCTGGCAGCCCAACGGCAAGATCAGTTGGCGCTGGGGCACTATGAGGCCATCCTGCGAGCTCTGCGGGAGCGGGGCGATGAAGTTCAACCCGATTGGGATGATGTGGCGAGCCGCTGGCTGGATCTGATCCGCCCCGTTTGGTACGAGCGGCTGAAGCAGAAGCGCCGCCGTCCACTCCTTCTGAGGGACATCCGGGACGATCTCAAGAGCAAGGAAGCGACGCTGGGACCGCAGATTGTCGAGCGCTTCGCGTCTTTTCCGGTCATGTCACCGCCGGAAGAGCGGATCTCCGCTTGTATTCTAGGGATCAACCCGTAACGCGTGTGTAGCGTGCCATCGTGGCACGGCAACTCCGGCGTGGCTGCAGATGGCGGTGCGTTAGACGCTGTGTCGGTGCGCCATAGCTTTTACGCGCACATGGGCTCTTTGCTACGGGTCTCCTTGTGCACGGTTTGCGCCTGGGTTTGGGTGTCCGGGCCTCGCTGCGAAAATGCGTAGAATCGTGGTCAATTTGATGTGACATTGGCTCGCCTTCCATGCGCAGACGCGACCTCCCTACACGCGAAGAGTTGTTCGAACTCGTGTGGAGAAAACCCACGCGGCAAGTGGCCGCCGAGCTGGGCATGAGTGATGTCGCCCTCGGCAAGATCTGCCGGCAACTTCAGATACCCAAGCCCCCTCGCGGCTACTGGGCACGTGTCGCCGCCGGACAGTCTCCCAGGCGACCCGCGTTGCCCGCCTATCTGGCCGAAAAGAGGAGCCAAAAAAAACCGGACAAGAAGGTTCCCGGGTACCCACCCCTGAGCCCGAAGCAGAACGAACTCTTTGAATGGGCGGTAGCAGAAGTCGGATTCGATGTCGCTCAACCTCCTTTCGCCTTGCACAATCGGCTGCTGAGTTCGATCACCCCCGAATTTGCCGCCTCTTTGGTCATTTTCCTGCATCGCCAAGGGCCAGCGAGAATCGCCCGCTTGGCCGCGAGTTTTCGGCACGAGACAGCGTTGCGGAGTGTGCTGCATGCCTTGATCAAGCGACTCATGCCGCTAGCTGCGGAAAGCGTGATCATTTTCAAGCCGCGGGGTGCCGAAGATCGGCTGTACGAGAATCCTTCAGTCATCGTGCGCTTTACGCCGGCCCTCAGGAACGCGATCTCCACGATGGCGGCCGTTGCCCGAAAACACGACCTGTCCTATGTCGCGCGTGGTCTGGAAGCG
>PXBW01000291.1 GCA_003566775.1 candidate division WS1 bacterium | reverse complement strand
TCGAGTGAAAACCGTGTGTGTGCAGGAGCATGGGTTTGTGTCGGCGCAGAATCGCGGCGAGGTCGCGGGCTGCGCGCCAGCGCGCGATGGGTGTTGGCTCCTCCGTCCCCTCGAAATCGGTGACGGGAAGCGCTGTGCCCGCAAGCTGCCTGCGGAAAGCGCGCGTGACTGGCGCGACAATCCGCGTGGCATAGCCCCATGACTGCAGCACCGTCGCGATCGCCACCACTTCCTCCTGCATCTGTGGCGACGGTGTACTCATCACATGGACTATCTCGTCAACCGTTGCTTCCAGTGGGAATCCTCTTCAATCCGGTGCGCAACGCTCCATCGCAACCCGGGTCAGGCAGCTCCTGCGGCCAATAATCGGCACCTTTCTTATAACAGAAGGTCGCGACGAAAGCAACGCACGGAGAGTCAGCGGGCCTCCCGTGAAATATGCAGGCGGTTCTGGTCGCTCCTCAGCATCGATTATGGCAACCTGTGGACCGCAGTTGCGAGTTTCTTGACAGTGCAAAGGTATGGAGTGTATGCTGATAGTGTGAGTTATCCAAAACCCGAATAATGGAGGAAGTCTCGTTGAGTGGCGGCGACGACGGTAGTTCTAGATCGCATTTAATGAGTCTCAAGTATTCTGAAATTTGCGTTGCACGACGCGGGCTGCTGCATCAAGCTGGCGCGCAACCCTTCGTGAGCCGACGTCTCATTCCTCGAATGTGATCCCCGGTTCGCCACCGGGTCGCGTGTCCTCCAACTCGCGGCCCGCGCAGGAGGCGAACCATGTCGATTCTCAAGCCCAGGAGCGGAATTCGCAGACTGTTGCACAATCGCGCATTTGACAGGCTTCGTGAGAAGCTTGCTTCGATGCATCCTTCGAGCGTGGCTGAGGACCTCCGCGATCTCGATTCCGAGGAGACCGTGGAGGTGCTTCGCCATGCTTCACGAGACCATCGCGCCGAGATCCTCAGTCATATGGAGCCAGATGAGCAGATCGAGGTAACCGATCTGCTCGATCGCGAGGAGCTTGCCGAACTGCTCTCGAGGATGCCCCCGGACGATCGTGTGGACCTTTTCAAGCAGATGCCGGATGAGACGCAGGACCTAGTACTCCCGGCGATGACCCTGGACAGGCGTAACGAACTGCTCCGCCTCGCATCCTACGAGGAGGAGACGGCCGGTGCGCTGATGACCTCCGAGTATGTCACGGTCCATTCGTGGCAGACCGCACCGGAGGCGACCGGTAGCGTTCGCCAGCAGGCCACTACGGCGGAGACGATCAGCTTCGCCTACGTCGTCGATGACGATGGCGTCCTTGAGGGTGTCGTTTCGCTGCGTCAGCTTATCCTTGCTCCACCGTCGGCGCGAATCTCTGAGATCATGCAGCGCGATCTGATTACCGTCCACGTCGATGACGACCAGGAGGAAGTCGCGAGGGAGATTCGCGAGTCCGACCTCGTTGCTCTGCCCGTGGTTGATGATGAGGGCGTACTCGTCGGTATCGTCACTGCAGACGACGCGATGGAGGTAGAAGAGGAGGAGACTACCGAGGACTTCCAGCGCATGGCATCGGTGACGATCATGGAGACGAGCCTGCGCGACGCGGGTATCTGGCTCCTCTACCGGGTCAGGATTCCATGGCTGCTGGTGCTGGTCTTCATCAACGTGTTCGCGGGTGCGGTGATTGCCAGTTACGAAGAGATGATAGAGGCCTACGTTGCACTGGTCTTCTTCATGCCGCTTCTTATTGACTCAAGCGGCAACGCGGGGTCACAGGCCGCCACACTGGTGATTCGCGCTCTCGGCACTGGAGACGTTGAGCCACGCGACTGGCCTAGGATGCTGGCAAGGGAGCTTGGGGTGGTGATCCCCATCGGGCTGTCGATGGCACTGGGGGTGCTTGTCATCGCTCAGTTCCGCGCACCCGAGGTGCTCGTTCCGGTCGGCCTGTCCATGCTGAGCGTGGTGATCTTTGGCTCACTGATCGGCGTGATAATGCCATTCATACTCAACAAGGTCGGGCTGGACCCCGCGGCCGCCAGCGCGCCGCTGATCACCTCTCTTGCCGATATCGGCGGAGTGATAATATATTTCGCGATTTCCGCGTGGTATCTGGGGGCGATGTTCTGACGCGCGGGGCTTCCACGCCCCGAGCATGAGCGGGTTCAATCCCGCGAGCAGATTCTGCGCTACTTTGCGAAGCGGCCCTCCCGTCCGGGATCAGGGGCCGCTTCGCTCCAGCCGGATGAAGAGTGAGAAACTCGGCGGGGAAACAGCCAGCGCTACACATTCCCTGCCCCTCCATGCGCTACCCACAGTTATCAGCAGCTTGCTTCACATAGTCTGCGAACAGCCGCAGATATGCGCGATAGTCCTCCAGCGAGACCCCCGGCGGGGTCTGGTGATCCATGCTCGGCACAAGGCGCCCGCTGCACATCAGCGGCAGCAGGCGCTCGAACCGAACCGTTGTCTCAAAGAAGCGCTCGTCGACGCGCTCAGCGTCTTCTCACTCGGCACCTCATCGCCAGCATCGTACACATGGACGTTAATCGGCAGTTCGGTCTCATTCCACGGTTCGGCGAGGCGCGGCGGATCGCCGGGGTTATTGCCGGCTCAATCTGCTGGTTTCACCTGATTCGCCGAGGACCGCTGATCTGCTATGCTAATTGGCGGGTGACAGGCCAACTACGATGGGAGCGGTGGATCATGTACATTGAGGGAAAAGTCGCATTGATAACCGGGGCGGGTGCAGGCATCGGCGCGGCGGGAGCAGAGTTGTTCGCGCGCGAAGGAGCGCGTGTCTGTGTTGTGGACATCGATGATGAGCGCATCGATGAGCAGGTTGAGAAGATAAGGGCCGATGGAGGCGAGGCAATCGGTGCATCGGCAGATCTGCGAGAGCCCGATCAGGTGGAGGCGGCATTCCAGAAGACCCTGGACGAATGGGACAAGCTCGACATCTCGTGGGCCAATGCGGGGATCAACGGCGTCCGGGCGCCTATCGAGGAAGTCGAAGCTGAAGAATGGGATGACATCCTCCATACGAACCTGCGCGGAACCTTCCTTACCGCGAAGTACAGCGTGCGTTGCCTGAAGGTCAATGGCGGCAGCCTGCTGATAACCTCGTCGATCAACGGCAACCGGAAGTTCACGGGAACAGGCGGGGCCGCCTATGCAGCATCGAAGGCCGCACAGGTCGCTTTCGGCAAGATGCTGGCGGTGGAGCTTGCACAGAATAGGGTGCGCGTGAACCTCATCTGCCCCGGCGCGGTGGAGACGGAGATCGGCGAATCATCGTACTCCCGTCACACCGAGGAGATCGATCTGGAGATCGACTATCCGGAGGGAATCATGCCGCTGGTGGACGAAGACCGACTCTGGCCGCATCAGGTTGCGGAGGCGGCGCTCTTTCTTGCGTCCGATCGTGCAGATGGCATCACAGGCACGGTGATGTACGTCGATGGCGCGGAGTCGCTGATCCAGTAGGTTCCACCGAGAGCCGACGTTTCCGGCAGGGCCGGGTCAGGCGAGATGCCCCGCCCCTGCGGCGACGTTGACGTACTCCGCGTACAGGCGCAGATACGCGCGGTATACCCTGCGCGAGGAATGGATTTAGGACGCTTCTCGCGTAGTTCCGACATCGACCTCCAGTTGACAGGCCCGGCGACCTGACTTATCCTCCGCCTGTGCGATCTGCGCCAGGGGTAACTACTCACCTTGTGGTGTCAGGGGCGTTGTAGGAGTAGGCAGTCGTCAATAGAGGGTCCGAGGGCGTCAGTGAGCGTTTCGAAGGCATCATGACCGTTCTTATTGGCCGTCTGCAG
>PXBW01000026.1 GCA_003566775.1 candidate division WS1 bacterium | reverse complement strand
GGTCCTCATAGCCGGCGATCAGCCCGTAGATGCGCTGGATGATCAGCATCGGGAGGCTGTGGGTGATCTGCGTGGGGTTGCGGTTGTCATGAAGGCATCCGGCGATGCCGTCGCTGAAGCCGATCCGGTGGTCGAACTCGCGCAGCGGCAGAAGACCGGCGTCGGAACTGATCCGACCCGCTTCAGAATCAGTGTCGATTTCTTTGTCCTCGCGGAAGGTGAAAGCCGCTTGGGCGGCGCATTGTGTACTCACGGCAGGAGCCTCCAGAAATGGAGCTATGGTGACCTCACACCCGTTGCTCTTGAAATCATAGGAAATTACCAAGAGAGAATCAGTTCGGCAGTTTATGTACGGATCACCAATCAGAAGGGGGCTTCTCGCTTTATGGCCACGAAGTCCGTATTCCGGGCGCATAGTCGCTCATCTACCGGTCATGAAGACCCCGTTGCAACTCACCTTCGTCTTGTTAGCAAGCGAGCCGCTCGTTACGCTGCTGCGTTCAGCGTGGAGGAGGATGCGAAGATCGCTGGACTGCTCCATGACCTCGGCAAGTATGGCGAACGCTTCCAGAGGCGCCTTGAGGGCTTGGTTCGAAATATCGATCACTGGTCACCTGGCGCGTGGGCTTGTGTAACTAAGTGCGGTTTGGCTGGCGTAGGTCCAGCGCTTGCTATCCAGGGGCATCACGTGGGATTACAGGCGATTCTAACGACAGAGAATCTACGTAGCATGGATCCTCAGCAGATCGAGAGCGAGCGTCCTGAAGGGCGTCGGCCCTCCGCCGTGGAGGTAGCCACCTTACTTGAGCGAGCCCGAAGTGACGAAATCGAAGTACCTCCGGCTTCTACTTCCCCGGTCTATCAGGAGGAACTGCGAACCCAACGGGCGGCGCTGATGCTCGACGTCCGCATGCTCTTCTCCACCCTGGTGGACGCGGACTTCATCGAGACAGAGGCGCACTTCAACGCCACCGGTCCCGATGCCCCCGCGTACCGCGCACCAGGCCCCGACCTCGACCCGTCGCGAGCCAAAGAATGCCTCCGCTCGTACATTGAGCGTCTGAGCGCTGCCTCCGGGGCCCCCGATCATGTCCGCCAATTGCGTGATGATCTTCTTCAGAGCTGCCGTGCGGCCGCAGAGAGCGAGGCAGGTCTCTTCACTCTGACCGCACCCACGGGGGCCGGTAAGACGCTCAGCATGCTCTCGTTCGCGTTGCGGCATGCTCGTGAACACGGTCTGCAACGGATCATTGCTGTGCTCCCATACCTCAGCATCATTGACCAGACCGTTCAGGAATATCAGAAGGCGCTGAAGTCCGTTCTCGGGGAAGCACCCAACTACATTATCGAGGATCACAGTTTGGCCCGACCGCCAGAACAGGAAGCTGACGACGGGGAAAAGCACGCGCGACTACTGGCTGAGAACTGGGATGCGCCGATTGTGATAACCACCAGCGTGCAGATGCTCGAGTCGCTGATGTCTAACCGTCCGAGAGCGTGTCGCAAGCTGCACCGGCTGGCCAAGAGCGTGATTCTTTTCGACGAAGTGCAAACGCTGCCAATCGAGCTTGCAATCCCGACCCTCGCAACACTCTCACGGCTGTCGGAGCGCTACGGATCGACCGTAGTCTTCTCCACCGCCACTCAACCGGCGTTCGAGCATCTGCACGAAGGTGTCAGGCGCTATTGCGCCGCGGGATGGAACCCGCGGGAGATCGTGTCAAACGACCTCGATCTCTTCGGTCGCGCTCGCAGAACCACCGTGCAGTGGCCGGAGGACAGAACACGACGAGACTGGCCCAAACTGGCCGAGGAGCTTGCAGCACACCATCAGGTATTGTGTGTTACGAACCTCAAGCGCCACGCGCTGGCTCTCTTTGACGAACTCAGCAGCTGCATGATAGATGATATTTTCCATCTCTCTACCAGCATGTGCCCAGCACATCGTCGTGAAGTCCTGGCCGATGTCGATCAACGACTGAAAGACCACGCGCCATGCAGGCTCGTCTCCACCCAGTGCGTGGAGGCGGGCGTGGACATTGACTTCCCGGTCGCGTATCGCGCCCTGGCGCCGTTGGACTCGATCGCGCAGGCGGCGGGGCGCTGCAATCGCGAGGGGAAAGCCGCGAACGGTGATGTCCATGTATTCGTGCCCGCAGATGACCGTCTCTACCCCGGCGGCGGCTACCGACAGGCCGCCCATGTCACCATGCAGTTGCTTCGCGAGCAGGAGGGTAATCTCGATATCCACGATCCGGAGGTGTTCGACCGCTATTATCGATCGCTGTACGATCTGAAGGACCTTAGCCCGGCTGATGACAGAAGTAAGGAGCAAAACCCACTGCTTAAGGCCGTCAACGCCCTCGACTTCGAGCAGCTTGCCAGGCTCTACCGATTGATCGACAAGAACACGATCAATGTGCTGGTGCCCTACGATGAGGCGGCCTTCGAGGAGCTCGCCGCAGAAGTACTAAGCGAGGGACTCAGCCGCGAGTGGATTACAGCCGCCCGCCCCTACTCCGTTGGGGTATATCAGCCGCGCGACAACCATCCGATCCAGGCCTTTCTTGAGTACGTCCCGGTTGTGCAGGGGCGCGAGTATTCCCGCGACTGGGCTGTCTACCGCGGGGAATACTACTGCGATGAAAGGGGGCTTGTTCCGCCACAGCAGAACTTCGTGATTGCATAATAGTATCAAAGGGGAGGAAACCAAATGAGACCGAAGGACCAAGCACTCGAGGTCTGGGGTGACTTCGCCTGCTTCTCGCGTCCTGAGATGAAGGTGGAACGCTTCAGCTACCCAATACCGACGCCTTCTGCGGCGCGGGGTATCTTCGACTCAATCTTCAGTAAACCCAATCGCGATCCGACGCAGGCGCAGTTCCGCTGGCAGGTGACTCACATCGAGGTGCTCACGGAACCGCGCTTCATCGCCCTGCGGCGCAACGAGGTCAAGGAGAAGGCGCCCTCAGCGCGCACTATCGGCCAGTGGATCAGCGGCAAGGCCGAGCCGGAGCCGATCCTCGCCGACGCCGACAAGTCCATCACCGGCTCCGATCAGAAGGGTCGCACTCAGCGCCAGACCATGGCGGTGGTGGGCGCTCACTACCGCATCCACGCCGAGGTCCGCCCGTGGCCGGGGTGGGAGGACAACCTGCAGGCACTGGAGGCGCAGTTCCGTCAGCGAGCTTCGCGCGGCAAGTGCTTCCAGCAGCCGTACTTCGGCTGCCGCGAATTCCCCGCATACTTCCGGCTCATCGAACCCCATGAGGACGTGCAGCCACCCGTTGACTGGAACGCCGATCTCGGACTGATGCTCTACGACGTCTTCGACCTCTCGCAGCCGGGCACACCAGACTCCGATCCATGCATCAGCCTCTTCCACGCCCGCGCGCAGAGCGGCGTGCTGGAGGTTCCCGACTACGAAAGCCCTGCCGTCTTCAAAGCAGTTGGAGGTGAACTGTGATGCTCAGGCACCTCACCGATTATGCCGCGACGCGTGGACTTGTGACAGAGACCGGCTTCGCCCCAAAAGCAGCCCGCTGGGCAATCCGTTTCTCGGATACCGGGCAGTATCTCGGCGTGATCGAGATCGGCGACGTCGAGGCAAAGCGCAACCCGGGCCTGGAGTTCGCCTGGGCGCCTGACCTCAGCCACTCCGAATTGGTCTCCGGTCCGGCGGATGAGAAGCGCTGTCACTTCCTCATAGAGTCAGCCGACGTCGTCGCCCTCTACGTGCGCGATGAGCCTGACGACCGTGTACAGAAGAAACACGACTTCTTCGTGCGCATGCTGCGCGAGGCCTCAGAAGCCGTGTCTGAACTGACGTCGGCGGCGGACGCCCTCGAGGATGAGGAGATACTCACCCGGATACGTGAGGAACTGGACGAACAGGGCGCGGCTTACACCGATAAGGTCACCATTCGCTGCGGTGAGAGCTTCCCCGCCGCTGAACGCCACTGGCATGACTGGTGGCGAGGATTCCGCGCGGCGCTCACTCCAGACAGCGACGAGGAGGGACCGCTCCACTGCGACCTGATCACCGGAGAAGTCGTCATCCCGGCGGCCACGCACCCAAAGGTAAGCGGCCTCGCATCTGTCGGAGGGCAGGCTGCGGGCAGTTCGCTGGTATCGTTCGATAAGGACGCTTTCACTTCTTACGGCCTCGATCAGTCCGCCAACTGCGCGGTCTCCGAGGCCACAGCCACCGCATACTGCAGCGCGCTCAATCACTTGCTCCAGCACCATTCGCGGCGGCTCTCTAACATGGTCCTTGTGCATTGGTTCAAAGAGCGCATCCCGCCGGAGGATGACCCGCTCCCCTTTGTGATCGGGACCGAAGAGGAGCATGAACTCGACGCTCAGGATCGCGCTCGGAAGCTGCTTGAGGCAGTTCACAGCGGCGAGCGCCCCGATCTCGGCGATAACTACTTCTACGCAATGTCGATGTCCGGTTCGGGCGGTCGCGTGATGATCAGAGACTGGATGGAGGGACAGTTCGAGACCCTTCTCCGCAATATCCTGGCCTGGTTCGATGATCTGCAGATTGTGCACCGCCAGGGCGGAGGCATGGCGCCGCCCCCTAAGTTCATGGCGGTGATTGGAGCTACGGTCCGTGATTTAGGCGATGCCCCCGCTCCGTTCACCAACGGTATGCTCCGTTCGGCCTTACACGGGGCCGCGATATCGCGCACCGCCATGGTGAAAGCGCTACAACGCGTGCGCGTGGACATAATCGGGGATGAAACACCTAACCATGCTCGCATGGGCTTACTTCGCGCATATCACGTTCGCAACAGTCGATTGAGAGGGGATGATGTGATGTCCGAAGCCACCACGCCTCTTCTGAACGAGCAGCACCCCAGTCCCGCCTACCATTGCGGCCGCCTCATGGCGGTGCTCGCGGGGCTGCAGCGCGCCGCACTCGGCGACGTCGGCGCAGGTGTCGTTCAGCGCTACTACGCCGCCGCCAGCACCACGCCTTCGCTGGTCCTTGGGCGCCTCACCCGCAACAGTCAGTTCCACCTCAGCAAGCTTTCCGGCGACAGCCCCGGCCTCGCCTATTGGTATGAGGACAGGATCGGGGAGATCTACAGGCGTCTGGGCGATACCATACCGAAGACGCTCGCACCCGAGGAGCAGAGCCTCTTCGCCCTCGGCTACTACCAGCAGCTTGTTGACCTGCGCACCAGCAAGAAAACACCCGAAGACGTGGAAGGGGAGAGCATCAATGAGTAAGACCATCGGCAACCGCTACGAATTCCTTTGCCTGTTCGACTGCGAGAACGGCAATCCCAACGGCGATCCGGATGCCGCCAACGCGCCGCGCATTGATCCCGAGACCATGCACGGCCTCGTCTCCGACGTCGCAATCAAGCGCCGCATCCGCAACTACGTGCAGATTGCGGAAGACAACACAATGCCTAACGCCATCTTCGTGGAGCAGGCCACAAACCTGAATCGCCCCATTGTTCGCGCACACGAGGCGACCGAAGGCGGATTCGAAACCGGAAAGAAGAAGGCCAACAAGAGCAAAGTCGAGTTGGCAAAGGAGTGGATGTGTCAGAACTTCTATGACGTGCGCACCTTCGGCGCCGTGATGAGCACCGGGCCAAACGCCGGTCAGGTTCGCGGTCCCGTCCAGGTTGCCTTCGCCCGCTCGCTCGATCCGGTTCTCCCCATGGAGATCTCCATTACCCGAATGGCCGTGGCTGAGGATGTCAGGGGTGCAACCTCCAGCGAGGACTACCAGGAATGGGAAGATGAGCAGCCTGAAGACGAGCTTCGCACCATGGGGCGCAAGTCCATCATTCCCTACGGCCTCTACGAATCGCGCGGCTTCATCAGCGCCAACCTCGCGCAGCAGACCGGCTTCAACGATGACGACCTTAACCTGCTATGGGATGCGCTGCTGGGCATGTTCGAGCACGATCGCTCCGCCAGCAAGGGCTTGATGTCGGTTCGTGAGCCGGTGTTCATCTTCAAACACATCGGCACCGACGGCGACGAGGACCAGCGCACCCGCGAGGCGATGCTTGGCTGCGCGCCCGCCCACCGGCTCTTCGATCTCGTCGAGGTCCGCAAGCGCGAGGGCGTGGACTCGCCGCGTTCCTTCGGTGATTACGAGGTGACATTCAACGCCTCCGAGTTGCCGTCCGGTGTGCAGGTTGGGTTCGCATATAACGGAACCGGGGGCGGGGCCGAGATCGCGTGGGACAACCCGCCGCCACACCTTGGCGTGGAGGTGATCTGAGCGCCGCCCGTCCGTCCCCGGGGCAGTTCGCCGACTGCCCCGGGGAACAAACCAGTCCGCAGGAGGTGCGCCCGTGTACGAAGAGGATGACCTGCTGCCGATCTCGGCGCTGAATCAACTCGTCTTCTGCGAACGGCGCTGCGCCCTCATGCTCGTCGAGGGACATTGGGCCGACAACGAGCATACTGTGATCGGTTCGCTGCAGCACGATCGCAGCCACCGGCAGGAGACCGAAAGCCGCGGCGACACTCGCATCTGCCGCGGACTGCGCCTGCGCTCGCTTCAACTCGGGCTCTCCGGTGTCGCCGACGTCGTCGAGTTCCATCGATGTCGGGCAGCCGATCCATCCGAGGAGGCGGTGGTGCTTGAAGGCGTGGAAGGCACGTGGCACCCCTTCCCGGTCGAGCATAAGAAGGGGCGTGCGAAGCCCGACCGGGCCGACGAGGTGCAGCTCTGCGCGCAGGCGCTCTGCCTCGAGGAGATGCTCGAGACGCACATTCCCGAGGGCGCCCTGTTCTACAATGCCTCGCGGGATCGCCTCGACGTCTCTTTCTGCGAAGAACTGCGCGCCCTGACCATTGCCTCATCAGCCCGACTGCACCAACTGGTTGCTGCAAACACGGTCCCGCCCGCCGAGCCGAGCAGACGATGCAGGGGATGCTCTCTGTACGACACCTGCAGCCCTAACCTCGTGGGCAGGGAGCAACACGCCTCAAGATACGTCGATTCACTGCTGCATGAGATCCTTGACAACCAGGAGACCGACCAATGAAGAGACTGCTCAACACTCTGTACATCACCACTGAGGGTGCCTACCTGCAGCAGGACGGAGAGACCATCGTTGTCACGCGTGGAGGCGAACGACTGCTTCGCTTTCCACTCCACGGTCTTGAGAGCATCGTTGCCGTCGAGCGTGTCGTATGCAGCGCCCCTCTTATGGCAGCCTGCGCCGGGCGTGGCATCAGCATGGCGTTTCTGACTCCGACCGGCCGCTTTCAGGCGCGCGTCTATGGCCCGGTCTCGGGCAACGTGCTGCTGCGGCGCGAGCAATACCGTCGCGCCGACGATCCGGACGGCGCCGCAACCATCGCCCGCTGCGCGCTGATCGGAAAGATCAGCAACGCGCGCAATGTCCTGCTGCGCGCGCGGCGCGACTACCCGGACAGCCCCGGAGCCGAGGCCCTGGGCAAGGCTGCGGAGCGCCTGCGGCAGATCGCCCGTCGCCTCGATCAACCGCTCCCGCTCGACGCCGCTCGCGGCCACGAGGGCGAGGCAGCGCGAACCTACTTCGGGGCCTTCGACCACCTCATCACCAGCCAGGAGGACGGCTTTCAATTCACCGGACGCTCCCGCAGACCGCCGCTTGATCCGGTAAACGCGCTGCTGTCCTTCATCTACTCGCTCCTGACTCACGACACCATCTCCGCACTCGAGACCGTCGGCCTCGACCCGGCGGTGGGCTACCTTCACAGAGACCGCCCGGGGCGCCCCGGCCTCGCCCTCGACATCATGGAAGAGTTTCGGCCCTGCTTTGCCGACCGACTTGTGCTCTCGCTGATCAACAGACGGCAGGTCAGTCCCGATGGCTTCACAACCACCGAAAGCGGCGCGGTGATGATGGATGATGGCACACGCAAGCAGGTGCTCGTGGCCTACCAGGAACGCAAGCAACAGGAGGTCGCACACTCATTCATCGACGAGAAGGTGCCGGTGGGTCTCCTGCCGCACGTGCAGGCGATGCTGCTTGCCCGTCACCTGCGCGGAGAACTCGATGCCTACCCGCCCTACACCTGGAGGTGATCGCCCATGATGGTCTTGGTCACGTATGACGTCAACACCGAGACGAAGAAGGGGCGTAGGCGGCTCCGGCAGGTTGCCAGACTCTGCGAGGATCGGGGTCAGCGGGTGCAGAACTCAGTCTTCGAGTGCTTGGTCGATCCCGGCGACTGGGAGTTGCTCAGGGCCCGGCTCGTAGCTACGGTCGATCCGGAGGTGGACAGCCTGCGCTTCTACTTCCTCGGCAGCAACTGGAAGCGTCGAGTTGAACACGTGGGAGCGAAGGCTACTCCCGATCCGGAGGGCCCGCTGCTCATATGACGGGTGGCGACCGCCCCCTACGCGGAGGCATAGGTTGAAACACATGACGAACGACAGTGTGTGAAGATGAGCCGCGCGAACCCGAAGCTCCCACGATTCGCCGGGGAGGTTCGCGCAACGGCGGGAAGCTAAGGCGCATAAGGCATTTCCGGAAAGGACGGTGAATTGTCATTGGTGCTGCAAGTGTGAACCCGGATGGGTTCGCGCAGATGCCCCACTGAGCCCATGGCGCACAAGGGCTCAGAAGGGGGCAGTTGCCCCCCACGCGGGGGCATGGATTGAAACGTCGCTGAAATCGCAGAGGTGCGGGTGCATAAACCGTTGCCCCCCACGCGGGGGCATGGATTGAAACGCGTCAGATACTCGGCACCTCCTACGGCGCTCAGGTTGCCCCCCACGCGGGGGCATGGATTGAAACACCGCGTACTCGTCCGCAATAGCACCGCGCACCGGTTGCCCCCCACGCGGGGGCATGGATTGAAACCCGTGATAGACCGGCTGCTGCACCTCGCTATCGCGTTGCCCCCCACGCGGGGGCATGGATTGAAACTCGGTACGTCGCCGGGAAGATCTCATCCAGCGCCGTTGCCCCCCACGCGGGGGCATGGATTGAAACTCGTCACTGACCGGATACATGAGCACCGTCACGGGTTGCCCCCCACGCGGGGGCATGGATTGAAACTCATAGAGAGCCTCGTGATCTACCGGCACCTCGCGTTGCCCCCCACGCGGGGGCATGGATTGAAACTTCATCTGCCGCCCGATGCGGATCGCGGGGGCGCGTTGCCCCCCACGCGGGGGCATGGATTGAAACCATTTGCTGAACGCTCCTGTTCATCTGCTGAACGTTGCCCCCCACGCGGGGGCATGGATTGAAACAGCGCACTCAGGATCACACACCTCCACCGGCGTCGTTGCCCCCCACGCGGGGGCATGGATTGAAACCAGGTAAATATCACAGCCATCCTGAAAGATGCGCGTTGCCCCCCACGCGGGGGCATGGATTGAAACCCGGCGGCACCGGGGTGGCGCGAACTGGCATTCACGTTGCCCCCCACGCGGGGGCATGGATTGAAACGCCTTCGCGCACCAGCGCGACAGCCATCTCGCCGGTTGCCCCCCACGCGGGGGCATGGATTGAAACTTCGTATTCGTTATACTGCACGAGATCCACCCGGTTGCCCCCCACGCGGGGGCATGGATTGAAACTTCTCGCGGCGGTTGCTGCCCTTCTGCTGTCGCGCCGTTGCCCCCCACGCGGGGGCATGGATTGAAACGGGTATGGCGGGCGCGAGTGACGGCGCAGAGCAATGTTGCCCCCCACGCGGGGGCATGGATTGAAACGAGCACGTAAGCGGATGCGCTCTGCTCACGCGCTGTTGCCCCCCACGCGGGGGCATGGATTGAAACTTACGATGAGTTACCGGCGGAGCAGGCGGCAGAGCGTTGCCCCCCACGCGGGGGCATGGATTGAAACTTCCCGTACCCCGCGGGCACCCCTGGAGATTCGGGTTGCCCCCCACGCGGGGGCATGGATTGAAACACGGCGCTGACGCTCTGTGCGCGGTGGCTGGGAGGTTGCCCCCCACGCGGGGGCATGGATTGAAACGGATGCAACGGGAAAAGTCACCGCGCCGACCACAGTTGCCCCCCACGCGGGGGCATGGATTGAAACCACGAAGCACTCTTCGTCCCGATGAACTGGAACTGTTGCCCCCCACGCGGGGGCATGGATTGAAACCGTCACGTTCACCGAGGACTATCAGGGCTTCACGGTTGCCCCCCACGCGGGGGCATGGATTGAAACACGCAGGAGAGGCTATCTGGTGGCTCAGTGCGCTCGTTGCCCCCCACGCGGGGGCATGGATTGAAACTCCAAAAGCCCTGCAGAGGCAGTCCCGGTACGCCGTTGCCCCCCACGCGGGGGCATGGATTGAAACGGCCTCGGTGCGAGCGTAGACTGGGGCACCCCGGTTGCCCCCCACGCGGGGGCATGGATTGAAACAAGTAACAAACATGTCAAACATGTTCCTAAACTGTTTGCCCCCACGCGGGGGCATGGATTGAAACATCGTGACCGGCGAGGACACGCAGGAGCTGGAGGGTTGCCCCCCACGCCGGGCGCGACGGAACAGAGGACCACAAAGTCGAATTCGGGCAGACCGTCGAGCACATCATGCCGATATCAGGGGAGGTCCATTGGCCGCTGCCGGAAATCGAGGAAGAGACCGCCGAGGAACGTGTCGAACGAAGGGATCGGCGCAATCATCTGAAGCACACCATCGGCAACCTGACGATGCTTACGAAGAAGCTGAATCCTGCGGTCTCTAACGGGCCTTTCGAGCTTAAGCGAACAGAGATCAACCAGTTCAGCATCCTCAGCCTGAACCGGTTCCTGCATGATACAGAACAGTGGGATGAAGAGGCCATCCGCGAACGGAGCGCGTCTTTGTTCGAAATCGCGCGCAAGGCCTGGACCTATCCACCGACCACGACCTTCAGCAACGGTTCCTGAATCTTGCCCGGCCGTGACTCGTCATCTGCTGCGCACGGATCGCGACGATTGGAGGGTTTGTGTTCAGCAGTCGCGAAATACTTCCTGCCAGAAGAAGCTGTCTGCAACGGAAACCGCAACATAAGCGTCCTTCCAGTTGTGCTCGTAACCCTGGGAGTTACGGGTACAGAAAACGGGAGAGTGTGTCTATAAGCCGAGTTAGAAACACACCACTTCAGTAGGTGTACTCCTAACTCCCAGGGTTATAAGCACACTCAGAGCGGAGGTTATGTTGTCGTTCTACGTCTCGGACAGCAACGTTTGATCGACCGTAAGCACGAGTTTCGCCGAGGACGCTAACGAGTCCTTCCCTGTCCTTCTGGATTGCAGTGAGGGACGGAGCAGACGGCGGCTTCCCGTCTGAGGTGCTTGGCACCGTCAGTGGGCACACACCGGCCGGAGGCTTCTCGCTGTCACGTCTCCAGCACGCAGCCTCGCGACGTGGCGGATGACCTCTTCACCACCTGTTCTTCACTCTGTCCGCGGCTGCAGCGACGGATGGCGCTCCCGCAGCCACTCAAGCACTTCCTCACGGAATGTCTCAACGCTGTTGATCAACTCGCTGACCTCTCCGGGCATGATCTCGCCGGTTCGTTCATACTCTGCCACGTTGCGCTTGGCCCGGCAGGTGCTGAAGTAGGTCCCCAATCCCGCGTGGCCCTCCCCCATCACCATCGGCAGAGCCTCGAATACCGTCACGTGCCGACCCTGGCCCGCAGGCCGGTAGCCAGAACAGGCCAACACAAGGTCCGCCAGCGCACGCGCCGCATCGTAGGCCGCGCAGAAGCGGCGGTCCAGCGTGACCGCCTCTACCCGCGCATCGGCCAACCCGGCCTCCGCTATGCGCATCAGGTCGGCGACTTCCTGCGCGGAGGTCTCATGCCTCCGCAGCCGACCCTTCACCTCCAACTCGTTCAAGCTCATCTGTCGCTCCCAGCACAAATATCTTCGGCTCGCGCGCCACCGTGTTGATGAAATGGTCGCCGCGGTGCAGCCGATCCGCCCACTCCGCCGGCGATGCCGTCACCGGGTTGACTTCGCGGCCCAGAGTATCCGCGGCAGCCGACAGCAGAGGCGCGATCTCCCTCAGCCCGACCCGTCCGATCACCATCAGATCCACGTCGCTCCCGGCGGTGGCGTTGCCTGCAGCGAGTGACCCGAACACGAACGCGACCTCAATCTTCTCGCGCACCGGCTCCAGCGCCTCCCGCAGCACGTCCGCGAGACCGACCGTCTTGAGAACTATCCCCTGCAGGTCCGGGAACAGCGGTGACACCCGATTCGCCTGATAGTACACCCGCCTGCCATCTTGCCGCTGCGTCACCAGTCCTGCCTCGACCAGGTTCTGCAACTCCCGCTGCACGGCGCTGAGATTCACGCCTGCCGCCTGCGTGATCTCCTGCTGGTAGAACTCCCGGTCGGGCCGAGCATAGAGTAGCCCCAGGATCGCATGTCGGGTCCTGCCGAACAGCCTTAATGCGACTTCGCCGGTCTTCCCTGTTGTCTCCATAGTGGCCGCATTATACCACATATAGTGGTGTTCTAACCACCTTTTGTGGTAATTCAGCAGATTAGATTTGGGCCTAATCGGTTTCAGCCCAATACCTCCACCAAGTACCTGCCGCCTGGTGTTGGTCGTCGGGCTTCCAAGTTCCTCGACGGCCTCCCGGATCATCTGGCGTACGGGTGGTTGAGACATTCTGGCTGCTCCTCAGTCTCGATTCTCACGGTGATCTTTCATGATCTCCCGCAGTTCCTCAATGCTCCGGAGCTCGTCTCGGATGCGATGGAGCATCCGGTGGCAGTTCGAGCAGACCACCGCCATCTCGGTCTCAGGGTCTACCTTGACCTCGCCCTGATAGTCCGCAACGGGCTTGAGATGGTGCACCTCAATGTAGCCCTCGGCGAGGTCCTCCCCGTAGAATCGGTCGAAGTTGAAGCCGCAGACCATGCAGTCCCGCCCGAAGCTCTCGATCACCGCTTCACGCAGCTTCGGATCTCGCTCCCTTCGCGTCTGAACAACGATCCGTTCAGCTCCCTCGACGAAAACCCGCTCCTCGATGACAAACGGCGAATCGACGCCCTCGGGCTTCCCCGCTGTATAGTTGTAGACAGGAAGGCAGGCCACGAGCGTCTCGCATATCAGTTCAACTATCGCCGAACCCATGCCCAGGACCTCCTCCTTGCTCCACACGCGCTGGATGTAGATATCCAGCCACTGCTGTCCATCCCATAGGCTGAGGTATTCGTAAAGCGCGTCGAGCACCCGGTTCTGCTGCAGTTCCTCTGCATTCAGAGGACGCCGATCGCCTGCAGGTGCGAGCTGTTCTCCCTCGCTACGCAGCGAAAGATGGATATCCGGGATCTCAGCGGCGAGCCCCGACAGGGCAGGCCTCAGCGCGCCCGACTCCAGCCCGGTCAGGAAGCGGGACCAGTCCGCATTCTCTGTCAGGCGCATCTCAGGCTCCACCTCCAGAGCCGCCGCACCGCTGAGGGGACGTTCAAGATAGTAGCCACATCGGAGGCCGTCCTCATTCACGGCAACGAACAGCTTCGCCTGATACCTGTCGTCATAGCCCGTCTGCCGGATGAATATCTTCGGCTCGCGAGGCAGTGAGTAGACCTTCAGGCTCTCGGGCGTGCAATCCCGGATTTCCTCGGAGAGTTCACCCCGCCATGAGGTGCCGGATACGTCAGTCGAGAAGTCGGATGCGACGAATCCATCGAAGCTCATGGGTGGTCCTCCAATCACAGTCAAGCTGGATGCAATCGTTCACGTCGCGGCACGCGACCGGGTCCAGCGCAGTCGCGGCACCACAATTGGGTCGTCCTCGAATGGACGAATGAGACAGCCGTTCGCGAATCCCTTGTGCCTTTTGGGCCGAACGGGGCGATTCCGGGAACCTTCAGTTTTCAAGGTGCGCCGTGACGCCGTCCATCGATCGCGATCTCCCGGAGCCCATGCGCCCCATGGCCTGCGCCGTCTGCGCGAACCTCCCCGGGCTTCCCGCTCGAAACTCGATGTCCGGAGTCGAAGCGATGCGCCTTCCTCACATCTACCGATCCCAGATCATGGTCAGCGAGCAAAGCCCCCGGTCTACACCGAATCTGCAGTCTTCGGCAGGCGGATCACCCGGCATGGTCAGTCTCGGCGCGATGAGACACGCGCGCGCCCTGCAGGGCATTGGCCTGTTCGTGTCAGTTCCTCTTCTGCCTGAGTCTCTCCAGCCTGTGACCGGTCTCGAGGAGCTCCATGCAGTGGCGCGCCTCGGCTGCGAATGTTTTCGTGTCACCGCTGTCATCCGGTATTCCCTCTGCCATTTCGGCATAGCGATGATCGAGCATGACCAGCACTTCATCTGCCAGCTCGACTGTGGTCTTGGGCATCTGTAAGTTCACCTCCTTCTTATGGGCAGGGTAATCGGGGCTTGCCCTCAGACTCCTGCGCCTGCTTCAGCCATTGCTTCAAGCGCATTCGCAAGTGCTGTAACCATTTCGGAGTCGCCGGCCTCGGCCGCCTCCGCCAGGCGGTGCACGATGCGCTGCTCTGCGCCGGGCTTATCGGCTGGCCTGGGAGAGTAATCACTCAGCCCATTACAGCCGGGCTCAGAGGCGCTGCTTTCGATTCTGGCGACCTTCTGCTTGATCTCGTCGTCGTCCCAGTGCAGATAGCGTGCGGTGGTTTCGAGGCTCGTGTGCCCCATGAGTGTCTGCACCTCGGCGACATGGAGCCCGCCCCGATCCAGTTGGTCGCTGCCGAGTGGCGAAGCGTGTGGATCGTGTATCCTTTGGCCTCGAGTCCAGCGGCCGCCATCCACCGGTGGAACCACCGCTGCAGCAGAGTGCTGTAGAGGGGGACACTCTGACACCGGGTGAGGAAGAACTGATCGTGCTGGCAATCGGGGCGCCGCTGCAGATATTCCGCGAGAGAGCGGTTCAACGCAGGAGAGATGGGCAGATGGCGCACCGTACCGGTTTTTCGGGCACTTACCGTGATCCTGCCGGTGTCGATGTCAACGTCATCGAGAGACAGGGCAATCAGCTCTCCCTTGCGCAGGCCGGTGCGGTAGAGTGTGAGGAAGACAGCGCGCTGCAGCCGATCGTCCATGGCGGCCAGCACCTGCTGCGCCTCATCCTCGGGCATCCACTGGACGCGGCGGTTCTTGGGGCGAGCTCGAGGCATCACATCGAGGGGGTTGCGGTCTATGACCTCCGCGCACACCAGGTATCTGAAGAAGCTGGAGAGCGCATCGAGCTTGCGGCAGATCGTCGCTGTGGCGAGGCGCCGCTCGCCCAGGTGTGACTGGTACTCTTGCAGCAGACCGGGACGCAGTTGGGCCAGCGCTTGCCCTCGCGGGGTCTGCCGCTGGAGCCACGAGGAGAACTCCCAGATGTCGGTGGCGTAGGCGGCGATGGTGCTGTCGGCACGCCCCGCCCCCTGAGCCACCGCAGCCACTGCCAAAGTTGGTTTTGCAGAGCCGTTGGCTCTTTAGCACCTGACGACTCACCTGATCGTCTGGACATCAACTCGAGGAAATGCCTGATCTCGCCTGACTGGACACTGCTTGCTACTGGATTTGACACGGGGGAATCACCCGTTGCGCACAAACAAGGAGAGGTTGGTCGATCTGTCCGCGCGCCAGATTTCTGCGGGGTCGTGGGTGCGAGTTCGTGGGAGCGTCTTGGAGACGGTATGCTTACAACTTACCTATCATTGTTGCTATACCATATTTCGAGCCTGATGCCAAGCCAAATCAGGCTTCTGGGGTCTGCATTGGCCTTAGAGCTCCATACGCTACCAGCGATCAGCCCACCCGTAGTTTGACAGCAGAATGAATTTGTGTTATAATTTAAGTTGAAGGCACGAATCCGACAAGCACTCTTCGACAATATGTGGGGGCGTCTTCGCCCCCCAACTGTTCGAGATGTGGTGGGAGTGTGTTTGAATGTCAGGATCTGCCTCTTCCAGAAGCCGCCGGGATGACCGCTGGCACGACCTTCTCGACAAGTTCTTCCGCAGAATCTCTTCCTCGAACCGCGCCTACAAGACCAGGCACGCCTACCGGAAGGACTGTACTGAATTCGTGGAGTTTGTGATCTCGGACTCTCAGATCGATCCGCACGGGCTGTCCGCTGCGCATGTTCAGGGGTGGCTTGACTCCCGCAGCGATCTCGCACCGGCCACCATCAGGCGCAAATTGAGTTCCGTGCGCCAGTTCTGCGGCTTCCTCCGAGACAGCGGCGTTCTCAGCGATGATCCGACCGCAGATGTCGAGGTTCCCGCTGGCGCTGCGTCACCCTGTGTGCCCGGTATCGTTCAATGTCTGAGGCTGCTGGCAGCGTGCAGCG
>PXBW01000144.1 GCA_003566775.1 candidate division WS1 bacterium | reverse complement strand
GTAAAGCTTGAGGCCGCGCGCGAGAACGGTGGCATCATCCTCTTCGCCTACGGGATCGTCCGCGACTTCGAGCGGCGCATGCACAGTCAGCACGGCTGGGAGTTCATGTCCGAGCCGTGGAAGAGGGCCTTTCGCACCTGGGTTGAGGAGTTCGACCGGCACATGCGCGAGGACCTCGGGATGGATTACGAGGAGTACGCGGTGCAGATCTGGGACGAGGCCACGGGCCACGACGCGGAACTCTCCCTGCAGGGCGGTCTGTTCATCCGCGAGATCGTGCCTGAGATGCGGCTGTGTATGGACGGCGCGCAGAACCCGGATGAGATAAGGATGCTCGACCCGGTAGTCGATCTGTGGATCCCGCATCAGAGCGCGCTTTACACCCGCGACTGGGCGGAGGAGGCGCGCGAGGTCTACGCGGAAATCGCGGCGCGCGGCATTCCCGTCTGGACGTACACCTGCGCGACGCACATGAAGTCGCTCTGCCCACTGGACTACTACCGGCTTAAGGAGTGGCGCGTCTGGGACCTCGGCGTAAGCGGCTCATGCTTCTGGGCCTACAACTCGTGGCGGGAGGACCCGTGGGATGACTTCGATGGGACGATAGCGGACTGTGGCACCGTCTACGACGGCCCCGACCGCCCGATCACCTCGCGCCGGTGGGAGGCCACCCGCGACGGGCGCGAGGACTACAAGATGATGCACCTGCTGCGCGAGGTAGCGCGCATGCAGGGCGCGGAAGCGGCCGACCGCGTCGAGGCGCTGATCGACTCGCTGGTGGCGGAGGTGCTGGCCGCGCCGGAGGACATCTCGGTCTTCGAGCGGGCACGGGCGCGGCTGCTCGATGTGCTGGTGGCGCACTGCGGTGAGGGCGCGCCGGACCTGGAGGCGGCCCCGAAGTTCACCTGGACCGGTGACGCGCTCCGGTTGAACTGGGCGGCGAACGCGATGACCGAGGGCCTGCTTTGCTACCGCGTGCCTGGCGAGGATCGGTGGCGAAAGGTGCGCTTCGAATCGGCGGACGAGCACGAGGTGACGCTCAGCGACCTGCCGCCGCTGCGCAATGTGGAGTGGTACCTGCTCTGGTGGGACCATCGCGGAGCGACGGGCGCGGACCTCTCCGGCCTGCGCACCGACGGCTGGATAAGGACGCGGCAGTGAAGTCGGGTGCGTTTCCAGACCACAACGATTGAGGTGGCGAAGCCCGGACGAGGTTCAGGAGACGCAGCACATATCTCCCACCAGGCGGTGACTCATTCAATCCGCCGGGCGTCCCATCCCTGATCTTCGAGATGTGCGAGCACCTCTGTGACATGCCGATGACCGCGTGTTCCCAGCACGATCTCAACCTCCGCCTGCCCCAGTTCGAGGTCCATGCTCATTCGGTCGTGGAATATCTCGACGATGTTGGCTCCGGCTTTGGCGATCTCCTGAGCCAGCAGGGCGAGGGAGCCCGGCCTGTCCGCCAGCGTCACCTTCATCCGCACCGCGCGACCCGCCTCCACCAGACCCCGGTCGATCACCGCCGCGAGTGTCGTCACGTCCGCATTGCCGCCCGAGATCACGAGCACTACGGTCTTCCCTCGCAGCCGCTCGCAGCAGGCCTCCAGCGCGGGCAGCGGCGTCGCGCCTGCACCCTCCGCGACAATCTTGTGTTCCTCCAGCAGCTCAAGAATCGCGCGGGCAATGTCTCGCTCGCCCACCGTGAGCACTTCATCCACCCGATCGAGGATGATCTTCAGCGTTCGACTGCAGGCCCTTCCCACCGCGATGCCTTCGGCGATGGTCCCGCGGACCGGCACCTCCTGCAGATCCCCGACTTCACAACTACGGTGCATCGCGGGCGCGTTCTCCGCCTGCACCCCGATTACCGATGCCTGCGGACGCAGCGTCCTGACCGCCGTGGCGATTCCTCCGATCAAGCCTCCCCCACCGACCGGCACAATCACGCAATCCGGCTCACAGTCCTCCAGTATCTCAAGTCCGATCGTGCCCTGGCCTGCGATCACCTGCTCGTCGTCGAAGGGATGCACGAAGTACGCGCCGGAGACCTCCGCAATCCGGTGGGCCTCCCTCTCAGCCTCATCGAAGCTCTCACCCTGCAACACGACTTCTGCCCCGAGATCGGTGGTGCGTTGCACCTTCATCACCGGCGTGATCTCAGGCATCACGATTGTCGCGGTGATCCCCGCCTTGCTGGCTGCGGCCGCAACTCCCTGTGCGTGATTCCCCGCCGACGCTGTCACTACCCCGTTCGCAGAATCACTCAGAGACAACTGCCTGATACAGTTCGTTGCTCCGCGGATCTTGAAGGCACCGGTAACCTGAAGGTTCTCGCACTTGAGCAGCACCTCGCAACCCAGCCTCTGACTGAGCCTGTCACTCGGCAGCAGCGGTGTGTGTCGCGCTATGCCGCGCAAACGCTCCGCTGCGGCGCGGATATCCTCAAGTGTTACCGGCATTACTCTCGTCCCTTCCCGATGGAGGTGTTATGTCCTGACTCCCGCCGCGAACTACCATTGTCGGTCGCCTCCATCGGTATCAGCGCCTGCGGAACCTCGAAGACCAGAAGTCCCACGGATCATCTTCGGAAACCAGATGCGCCCTGGCGCGCTTCTCGACTTCCTCACTATTGCCGCTTCTGCACATGAAGCCGTAGCGAGCAATCGAGATCTCCTCTTCGAACTCACCACGGGACTTCATCAGTGCTGCGACCTGCTCGCGACGCCGCAGATTATAGCCGTGAATGAACTCATACTCGTCCTCGAGCAATACGTGAAACCGCTGATCGTCGATCCGATTAGGGTCTTCGGGCGGCACACCGATGGCGATGATCTCATCCCACTCGAAAGACTTCTCACCACCGAAACCACGCCAACTCAGTCCCTCGGGAGTCACCATCAGCTCACTGCGCATCGAAGCGAGGATGTCGAGGATCGGAGCGGGCAGCAGCATCAGGCCTATCACCAGCACCACCAGGCCAATGCCCAGCACTATCTCATCGTCGAAGAGACCCGCCCCGCGTCCGAGCAGTAATGCGGATCCAACCACCAGCAGGATGACTGCCGCCAGTGCGCCGATAATCAGCCAACTCTGTCTCGCTACCCGGTAATGAAAGCGCGCCTCTGTGTCATCATGCAACTCGAGATCATCGTTCGCGGTCATCGAGCAACTCACCTGGCTTCTCCAATGCCGATGGCGGCCTCGAGGCCGCCAGCATAGTAAAAGTAGAGTCTATCGTGCCACCGGAAGTGGAACGGATTGCGCAGGTCGTCGCCCTCCCGGTCGAGTTCAGGCTCCAGCACCGTGCCGAGCTTCTGCGCCTGCCGCTCTCCCGGCGGACATTGGCATCGACGCACGCAAGGCGCAGCACCTTGCGCTTGAGGTCGGGGCCGGTGCACGTGGGGTAATACGGCTCTCGGCATCGATGCGGCTTGCCTGGCGCTCGTAACCTGCCTCACTCTTCTGCCTTCTCCTTCAACCTCGTCAACGCCTGCAGCGCCTGCAGCGGCGTCATGTTCTCGGGGTCGAGTTCTTTCAATTCCTCGGCGATCGGATGCGGCGCGCCCTCGAAAAGTTGCAGTTGCACCGTCTGCGCCACGTGTGAGGCCGCCTCCTGGGACGGCCCGATCTCGGTGCCGATGTCCTCGCGTTCGAGGGTGTGCAGGACCTCCTTCGCGCGCTCGACCACCGCATCGGGCAGGCCCGCGAGGCGCGCCACCTGGATGCCGTAGGAGCGCTGCGTGCCGCCGGGTTCGATGCGCCGCAGGAAGGTGATGTGATCGCCCTCCTCACGCACCATCACCTTCAGGTTCTGCACCTCATCGAAGAGGCTCTCAAGCTCATTGAGATGATGGTAGTGCGTGG
>PXBW01000031.1 GCA_003566775.1 candidate division WS1 bacterium | reverse complement strand
TTCGAGCGCGCGCTTATCGGTGATGAAGATATGGCTGACGCGCTGACCACGGCGGCGGCGCGAATCGACAGGGAGCTTGGAGCGGCTCGAGAGGTTGAGGGGCATCGGCGAGTACACATCGTCGCCTTTGTGCTGGCCGGGGTGATCGGTGCACTGTTGACGGCAGTCATCAGCATACTCGTAACGCGGCGCTCCCGGCGTGGCATGGCTCTTACGGCATGGTCATTCCTCGCTCCGTCGATCATCCATGTGGTGATCTTCCTGTTCGTGCCGGTGGTCTTCTCACTCTACCTCTCGTTCCATCGCTGGAGTATCGTGGATCCTACCGTTCCATTCGTGGGCCTCGCGAACTTCGCCGAATTGATGCAGGACCGGAGATTCTGGAACGGGCTGCTCAACACCGCTATCTTCTCGCTTCATGTGCCGATCGCGATGGCAATCTCCCTGCTGGTGGCGATCTTGCTCAACAGGCCGATGCCGGGGGTCGGTGCGCTGAGGACCATATTTTTCCTGCCGAGCATCTCATCACTGGTCGCGATCGCGATCACGTGGAAATGGCTCTACAATCCCGACTACGGTCTGCTCAACTATCTGCTGCGGCTGGTCGGGATGCAGCCGATCGACTGGCTGACGAGTCCCCAGTGGGCACTGCCCGCGGTTATGATCATGAGCGTATGGGCCAGCGTGGGTTATCAGATGGTGCTCTTCCTCGCGGGTCTGCAGTCAATCCCCCAGCGCCTCTACGAGGCCGCGAAGATCGACGGAGCGGGCGCGTTGCGCCAGTTCTGGCACGTCACACTGCCGATGTTGCGCCCGACGATACTATTCGTGCTGGTCACCTCCATGATCACCTCATGGCAGGTTTTCACCCCCATCTACGTGATGACTCAGGGAGGTCCGATGCATGCCACCGACGTCGTGGTGTTTCAGATCTACCAGACCGCGTGGGAGTACCTGCGTATGGGCTACGCGTCCGCCATGGCGTGGGTCCTGTTCGTTATCCTGATGATCGCGACCTATCTGAAGATGAAATACATGGGAGGTGCTGAACTGTATGGGTAGCGGCAGGCGCACGCGAACCTTCTGGACGATCATCACCTTCGTCATCGTGATCAGCATGGGGATCACGATGCTGGCACCCTTCGTATGGATGGTGCGCACCTCGCTGATGGATGAGCTTGAGGTTTTCTCATATCCGCCCAGACTCGTGCCCACTGAACTGAGATGGAGCAACTACCCGGCAGCGCTGACCCTGCTGCCCTTCGGAAGATTCTTCCTCAACACCGCGATTATGGCGGGCGGAATGGTCGTCCTGCAGCTGATAGTGTGCTCGATGGCCGCCTATGCCTTCGCAAGGCTGCGCTTCCGCGGACGCGATCAGCTCTTCACCGCCTACCTTTCAACCATGCTGATACCACAGATCGTCACCCTGATCCCCGCCTATCTTATAGTCCAGGGACTCGGATGGATCGATACCTACTGGGCGCTGATCATTCCCTTCGCACACAGCGTCTGGGGCACATTTCTTCTCCGCCAGTTCTTCCTCAGTTTCCCCCCGGAGCTTGAAGAGGCCGCGCGCCTTGATGGAGCGTCGGAGCTTACGATCCTGTTCCGGATAATTCTTCCACTCGCGAAGCCCGCGCTCGCAACTCTGGCGATCTTCGCTTTCCTCTCGGCATGGCAGGCATTTCTCTGGCCGCTGCTTGTGACCGACAGCATGCAGATGCGACCGGTAGAGGTCGGAATAGCGATGTTCCAGAGTCTCTACTCCCGCAACTGGCCGTTTCAGATGGCGGCGGCGGTCACTGTCATGATTCCGGTGATCGCCCTCTTCGCAGTAGCCCAGCGACAGTTCATGCAGGGAATCGCACTCTCCGGAACTCGCGGGTAGCCCTCGCGCCGCCTGTTATCCGTGCTGGCGGCCCTCAGAAATCTGCACAGATCACGGAACGCAACCGCACCAACCGGTGTCTTACTCAGTAAACAGTGAAGGTCTCTGCACTGCTGCGAGAGAAGATTTGTTACGCGGATGCCTTCTGAGAGCGAACCCTTGTGCGATCCTGAACGTCATCTACGATAGTAGATAGTAGTTATGTACGGGGAGGTACACACCCATGCGAATCAGGGCGATGGCAGTTCTTGCCGCAATGTTTCTCGTCGGCGCAATTGTCCCCGCTGCCGCCGAGACGGGAGGAACTCTTGCGGTGCCGGTCATAGCGGTGATGCCCTTCGAGGATGCGGTGATCAGGGCCGACTATCACTTTCGCTACGGCAGGCAACGCTTCGGTCCAGGTGCGGGCGTGGCAGACATCATCACGGGCGAACTCGTCGAAGAGGCGGAGCGCCTGGGTACCTTCCGCGTCGTTGAGCGCGAGCGTCTCTTCGAAGTGCTTGCCGAACAGGACCTCGGCAGGGACGGCCGGGTCGATCCGGCGACCGCAGCTGAGGTAGGCCGAATCCTCGGAGCCGACCTGCTGCTGATGGGGGCCGTGGGAAGATTCGATGTGCGGAGCGATCACATCGGTCTGCCTCGAAGAATCGGCTTTGACGCTGAGCGTCACCACGCCACCGTATCCTTCGAGGGTCGGCTCACCGACACCACCACCGCCGAGGTCGTTGCACGGGGGACCGGCAGCGGCAGCGACACCGCCTACGGCGCCCGCATCACAAGAGGTGACCTTCGCGGTCTTGACATCGGCAGCACACGATTCACCGATTCGCTGCTGGGCAGGGCCGCTCGCTCGGCGGCACGATCGGTCGCGCACGAAATCGCTTCGCAGATGGATGACATGATGGCGGGGCGTCTCGATCATCTCGCCGAGGCCGACGGGCTTGTGGTATATTGCCGCGAGCGCGGCGATCAGTGGTGGCCGATGATCAACCGCGGAGCACGCGACGGTGTGCGCGAGGGCGATGTAGTGCTTATCAGGCGCAAGCTCGACGACGTTTACGATCCTCTTACCGGGGAGTTGCTCCATACGGTCTGGGCCGACCTCGGCACGATGACCGTTCACGAGGTGGACGAAAAGGTTGCTGCAGGGCCGCTGGAGAGGAATCCCGATGGGCCCGGCAAGCCAAGGGTCGGTGACATCGTGATCCTCGTGGACCGCAACTGAGACTCGAGCGACGAGTACCATTGGCGACTCAGGCGTCGGAGCGCTCACGACAGAAGTGGGGCGTGCGTGGCGAACAGGACAGGGATGAAGTCCGGACCGATCGACACAGGTAGGCTCTTACGGGCTTTCCCCTGTCCTGCCTTGGTGCGTACGGGTCCTAACAGGGCAGTTAGATCAAGTTGAGGCTGCGTCTCGCCAGGGGCGGCTCGGTCCCCGCATCGGTCGCCATGGGGGTTTCACCCCTGCTCTCCGCGAACAGGCCCAGTTGAGACTGGATACTCAGACGTGCTCCGCCAATGAGATACGCGCTCCTACTTGTTTTCTGACCGTCCGCACCTTCCCTCGTCCGATGCGTACTCCGGTCCCAGATCATGTGCCCTATGCTGACTTCTATGTCGCGATCAGCACGCCTCGCGCGGCTTTCCCAGTCCAGATACATCTTATCGGACACGACACAAACATTCCGGGGTTAGCTCAACCGCCTTCACCGCACACCCATCGAATCTACAGCATCCGCTCTTGTTGGTTTGGGGACTTCGTGGTTCATAGCCCGCTCGTCCGGTCGGCACTCCCTTCTATCCGGTTTCTATTATTGATCTTTGCATGTATGGAAGGATTTTTTGGGGCGTGTCGAATAGTGCCATATGAGAAAGCGAGCGCGCAGTCAGTATCCGAAGCGGACCCCGCAGCAATGGTTATCACTGAAGGAAGATGCGGTCGCTCGATTTGTTGAGGGACAGAGTGTCAGAGCAGTCGCCG
>PXBW01000156.1 GCA_003566775.1 candidate division WS1 bacterium | reverse complement strand
TTGTTCGTGGTACTCATCCCATCTTCAGAGGCATTCCGACCTCACGCCGCTGGCGGCGTGAGGTCGTAGGTTTGCGTCGAACATTGTCAGCTTACGATCTTGACTATCTCGCGGATGTTCTCGAGGCATACCCGCGATGCATACTCGCCACCCTCGCTGAAGGCGGCACCACCGGGACGATTGAGCAGATCCTCGTCGAGGTCCGCGGTGGGACGCCAGTGCGTCTCCAGTGAGCACGCGCCCTCGTAGCCCATATCGATCAGGGCCTTAAACTGGGCATGATAGTCGATGTATCCACCGATCCCTACCGGGACACAGCGTGCCGGATCCTCCGCGTCGGGCGTGCGCACGGCATCCTTGATGTGCACGTGAATCAGGTTCGGCTTCATACGCTCGAAGGCGTCGGGGAAAGGCAGTTCACCATCCTCGGCATATACCTCGTTGGCCGGGTCCCAGATGGCCTTCACACGATCGGTGCCGAGATCATCGTAGAGCGCTTCGGCTTCCGCAGCAGTGGCAATATGCGTGGAGGCTTCGTTCTCGATTCCTATGTATGCGTCCTCCTGCTCGCAGATTGCGATCGGCTCCTCATAGGCGTCGACGATCTGCTGCCAGACATCGCGCGCGGGCCCGGTCTTCCAGAAGGTGAAGCCACGGATGATGTTGGTGCCAAGCTCGTGGCCGATCTCGATACAGCGGCGCAGGATGCCGATGTGCTCCTGATAGTGCTCCTCGTCCCCAAGATCACACTTGAAGAAGGGCGAGGCGATGGCCGCGACGGTCATGCCCGCCTTGTCCAGAATCCGCTTCATCTCGGCAACCTGCTCATCGGTGAGGTCCTGAGGTGCGGTGTCCCAGACGGAGCGCGGCTCAACCTGCTCTACTCCGAACTCCTGACAGACATCGACAACCCGCTGAAAATCCTGTGAGATCTCATCGCTGATAACGCTGAGTTTGAACATAAACGCACACCTCTCTGCGTGACGATTCATGTGTCGGTCGAGGATGGTAATTCGCCCTTAAGCGTGGTGTATCCTTCAAAGGAGCGCCGACAGTGTCACGTACCGCTGAGCGTGGAGCGTACATGAGCATATTGACCGGACGGTCGCCGCTCAGAAGTGAACCTTGCCGATCTTGAGACGACTCGTGCGGCGCATATCCGCCATCAGCATGGCGGTGGCGATTGAGTAGAGCTTTGCCTCGGCAGAGTCGGCACGCGAGGTGAGAACCACCGGCGCGGAGGCTCCGACCAGGACGCCTGCCACCAGCCCCTGCGCGAGATAGACGAAGCTCTTCGCGAGGAGGTTGCCGGCCTCGATGTCCGGCACCAGGAGGATGTCACATCTGCCCGCAACGGGACCGGAGATACCCTTGATCTGTGCGGCCACCTCCGAGATCGCGTTGTCAAGAGCGAAGGGGCCATCGATCTGACAGCGGGGGAACTGTCCGCGCTGGCACATCTTCGCAAGCACGGCGGCATCCACGGTTGCCTGCATGGCCGGGTTGATGACCTCGGTCGCGGCGAGGACACCCACGCTCGGCTCCGTGATGCCCAGCAGCCGGGCGATATAGACCGCGTTGAGGATGATGTCGGCTTTCTTGACGAGGTCCGGGGCGATATTCATAGCGCCGTCGGTCACCAGCGTCAGGCGCTCTAGGTGGCGCGTCTCAAGAATGAACACGTGACTCATGATGTGACCGCTGCGCAGGCCCTTATCCGGGTGCAGCACCGCACGGAGGAAATCGTCGGTATGCACCTGACCCTTCATCAGAATGTCAGCCTGCCCTGAAGAGACAAGCTCGGTGGCCCTTGATGCTGCCGCGAGGTCGCTCGATTCGTGGATGATCGCCACGTCCGCGAGTTCGAGATTCGCTTTCTCGGCCTCGGGTTCGATCCTGTCACGGTCACCCACGAGCACCGCCTCGGCTATACCCTGCTCATGGACCTGCCGGATTGCGCCAAGAATCGTCTCATGCTCGGCCGCGGCCACCGCTACCGTCTTCATCGGGCGCTCGCGCACAGCCTCAACGATGTCATCCAGTGTTCTGAACATCAGTTACCTCCGGGCCCAAACATAGCGACCGCGAGAGCGCATGCCCGGGAAGCGCGACGCTCTAACGCCTGGCGGCAAGCTCCTCGATGCGTAGACGAACCGCGTCAGTGGCCTCCGGCGGCGTTGAGGCACCTGCCGTAATCCCGACTACCTCCACGCCTCCAAGCCACGCCGGGTCGATCTCCTCGGCCGTCTCGATGTGCTCCGTGCGCGTGCCGGTAGCGCGACAGATCTGCGCGAGACGGTTCGTGTTAGCGCTGTGATAGCCGCCCACGACGATCATCAGATCCGCCTGTTCCGCCACCTGTATCGAGGCTTTCTGCCGCTTCGAGGTGGCGTCGCAGATGGTGTTCGCCACTCGTAACTCGGAGATGCGCGGAAGAAGCGAGCTCACCAACTCCTGCAGCTTATCCATTCGCTGAGTGGTCTGACAGACGACGGCAATCCTGTCGCTTATCTCTATCTCATCAAGCTCGGAGGCATCCTCCACAATGATCGCGCGCCCGCCCGCATGGGCGACGATCGCCTGGGCCTCGGGATGCTCCCGCTCACCCAGCACGATAACCTGATACCTGTCCTCGGCGAAACGCGCGGCGGCCTGCTGCACACGTCGCACAAAGGGACAGGTGGCGTCAATCAACTCAACGCCTCGCTCCTCCGCCATCTCATAGACGCGCGGCCCCGCACCGTGAGCACGGACGAGTGCCGCCGTGCCGGTGGAGACCGCGGTAATGTCATCGACCACGTGCATTCCGCGCTCTTCGAGATTCTCTACGACCTGGCGATTATGTATGAGAGGACCGAGACAGGCCACTTCGCGATGCGCTTCGGTGGCTTCACGCGCAAGCTGCAGCGCCCTGCGCACACCGAAACAGAAGCCGGCCTCATCCACGTCGATGATTCGAAAAGGGTTCATCGGTCGCGCCCCACTACGAGTTCGGGAAGGGATCGCCAGAACTCCTGCTGGCCGGGAAGCTGTTCGGCGGTTTCGGTGGCCGAGTCGGCGAGCCGTCTCGCCTCCTCGCGCGCGCCGTCGATCCCTATCAGGTCCGGATATGTCTGCTTACCCGCGTCGGCATCGGCGCCTGTCGGCTTGCCGAGGACCTCCTCATCACCCACCACATCAAGGATGTCGTCGGTGATCTGGAACAGGAGACCAAGCGCCATCCCGTAGCCAGAGATCCGGTCCGTCATCTCCTCGGAGGCCCCGACGAGGATCGCTCCGGCCCGGCAGGCCATGCAGATGAGGCGCGCGGTCTTGTTGATATGAATGTAGCGCAAGAGTTCGAGATCCGGCTCGAGGCTCTCGCCGACGATGTCGGCCTGCTCTCCACCGATGAGTCCTGCGCCGCCGGTTGCCGACGCGAACTCCCCGATGACGCGAACGGCGCTCGCGGATCCTGTGAGATCCGCCTGGTTCGCGAGATTCTCGAAGCTGGCAATAATCAGTGCATCTCCGGCCAGCAGGGCGGTGTGCTCGTCGAAGGCCACATGCGCGGAGGCGCGTCCCCTGCGCAGATCACTGTCATCGATGCAGGGAAGATCGTCGTGAATAAGCGTTGCGGCGTGAAGCATCTCGAATGCACAGGCTGCGGGCATTACCTGCTCGGCCTCGCCACCGAAGGTAACCGCCGAGCGCATCACCAGCGCCCCGCGCAGGCGCTTTCCGCCCATGATGCTGTGCTCCATCGCCGCGAGGAGATGCTGCGCGCGCGGGTCCACCTCGGGAAGACATCCTCGAAGGCGGCGTTCGATCGCCTCCGCGTCACTGTGTAGCATCTCCCTGGCGACGGTGGCGCCATCACGGTCAAGTGTCATGATCAG
>PXBW01000151.1 GCA_003566775.1 candidate division WS1 bacterium | reverse complement strand
CAGACGGCAGCGGTTACAATGATGGTGATGTTCCAGGTCGTGCACGTGATAAGCTGCCGCAGCCTGGTCGAGTCGATCTTCAGAGTGCCGCTGCGGTCCAATCCGTTCCTGGCGATCTGCATCCCGGCGAGCATACTCGCGCAACTCGCCTTTATCTACACCGGTCCGATGCAGCGCCTCTTTGGCACGGTGGACCTGCCCTTCATCTACTGGGCATATATCGTGGCGCTGAGCCTTTCGGCCACAGTTGCGATGGAGATCGCCAAGATCTTCGTGCGGAGTAAAGGATGGCACATGCGCTGAGTGCGATGAAGTGGTCTGAGCAGATCGGATAGTCAGGTGAACGCGCGGCCTCAATGGGGGTCGCGCGTTCGCTCATGTGCTTGATCTCAGAAGGAGGTGCCGGGATGATACAGGACAGTCTTCGACGGCTCTGTCTGCTGGGGGTAGTCATTGCACCAATTCTGCTCGGGACAGAAGCGGGAGGTCAGATGATGCAACGGGATCCGGTGATGCCCAACGAGGATCGCATACGACCATGGGCCGAGGACGCGCGTTACTGGCAGTACGAAGGGGAGCCGGTTCTGCTCATCGGCGGATCGCGGCAGGACAATCTCTTCCAGATCCCCGATCTCGAGGAGCAGCTTGACCTGATGGTGAGCGTCGGGGGCAACTACATCCGCAACACCATGAGCGACCGCGATGAGGATAACGCATATCCCTACGCGCGCCGCGAAGATGGTCTCTACGATCTCGATGAGTGGAATGAGGAGTACTGGGAGCGCTTCGAGCGACTGCTGCGGTTGACGCATGAGCGCGATGTGATCGTGCAGATCGAGGTCTGGGATCGCTTCGATCATAGCGATGTACGACAGATGGGCAACTGGGAGAGACACCCGTACAACCCGTCGAATAACGTGAACTACACCCACGAGGAGACCGGGCTTGCCGAAGCCTATCCCGACCACCCATCGAGGGACCTGCAGCCCTTCTACCACACGATTCCAGGCATGGAGAAGTACGAGGCGCGCTACGATCTGGTTCGAGAGTATCAGGAGCGCTTCGTGGCGAGGATGCTCTCACACAGCCTTCCCTACGGAAATGTGCTCTACTGCATGAACAATGAGACCACCACTGAGCCACTCTGGGGTCAGCACTGGATGGCCTTCATCAAGCAGCAGGCGGCCGAAGCGGGCGTAGATGTCTTTGTTACGGACATGTTCGACGACGGCTGGCGGCCCGAGCAGTCGCGCAACGTGCAGATGCTGCTTGACCGCCGCGATCTGTACGACTTCATCGACATCTCGCAGGTGAACAGCCGCAACTTCGGCGAGGACCACTGGCGGCGGCTGCGCTGGGTGGTGGAGCGGGCAGCGGAGCATCCGCGCCCGGTGAATCACACCAAGATCTACTCGGCCGGAGAGACCGGCTTCGGCTCCGGGACGCCGCAGGACGGCATCGAGCGCTTCTGGCGTAACCTGCTGGGCGGATCGGCTTCGGCGCGCTTCCATCGTCCCGGTGCGGGCATCGGCATCAACGAGATCTCACAGGCCTGCCTTCGCTCCGCACGGCTGGTCGAAGAACGTGTGAGATTCTGGGAGATCGAGGCGCATCAGGATCTGCTCGGGGATCGCAGCGAGAACGAGGCCTATCTCGCTGCGCGACCGGGAGAGGCATACGTGCTGTTCTTCTCCAGTGGCGGCGGAGTCACCCTTGATCTCAGCGGGTACGACGGACAGTTCGAGGGACGCTGGATCGATATCGACAGCGGTGAGTGGGGCGAGCGCTTCGAGCTGGATGGAGGCGCCGCGTGTGCTCTCGATGCACCCGCAGAGAGCCCGTGGGTGGCGGTGATCGTCGCGCGTTGATCTAACCTCGGCCTCTGCGGTGAAGGTATGGGCGTCCTGTGAGGCGAACCTCTGTGAAGCGGCCTTTGACCGGGGATAATGCGATCCCCGGCGCTGTCCGTCAGTAACCCGAGTGCGTGAGGATCGCACAGGTGACGTGACGATTGGAGGAGACCTAAGTGTCTCGCCTCAAGTTCGCAGTCATGATGCTGCCCGTGCCCGCGCTCATCGCAGCAGCTTTGCTCATGGGCAATTCCATGGGGATGAGAACGGGCTGGACGACGCCGGAGCCGACAGAGTGGCCGCAGTATCGCTCCGATGCGGCGCGCAGCGGCTTCGTGGATGACGCCTTTGACAGCGATCTTTCCCTGCGCTGGGTCTATCAGGCCCGGCACGCCCCGAGCCCCGCGTGGCGCGGCGAGGACACCCGGATGCCCTTCGACGAGGTGCATCATCCGGTGGTGATCAGCCGAGGCCTGCTGTTCTTCGGCTGCTCTGTGGAGGACAGCGTGATCGCCCTCGACGCGGCAACCGGCGAAAAGCGTTGGCGCTACTTCACCGATGCGCCGGTGCGTTTCGCTCCGGCGGTCTGGCGGGACCGGCTTTTTGCGGTGAGTGATGACGGTGGCCTGCACGTGCTCGAGGCGGACACGGGGGACCTGATCGAGCGCATCGAGCGCGCGCCGCGACGGGACATGGTGCTGGGTAATCGGCGGATGGTATCGCGCTGGCCAGCGCGTGGAGCGCCGGTGATCATCGACGATATTCTGTACTACGGCGTCGGCATATGGCCGACTGAGGGGGTGTTCGTGACCGCTCTCGATCCCGCTACACTGGAGATCATCTGGACCAACGATGACTCAGGTGGCCTTGAGTGGGATCAGCCGCACGGCGGCGCGCGGGCGGAGAGCGGCATAGCGGCCCAGGGATACCTCGTTGCCACCGATGAGACGCTGCTGATCCCCACCGGACGCGGCGTCCCGGCGGCCCTCAGTCGCGAGGATGGCTCGCTCAACTACTTCCACCTGCAGCTCTACGGGAAACCCGTCGGTGGCTCAACGATCGTCGCGGTGGATGATTTCTTCTTCAACGGGGGACATTTCTTCGAGGAGGAAACGGGCCTGTCCGCAGGCAGGGTGCCCGACCGCCATCTCATGGCCGCCGCACCGGGGCTGGTGCTGTGCTCGAACGGGCGCCAGATCCGGGCGATAGGCTGGTCGGAGCGGGAAGTGGTGGATCGACACGGCGAGCGCGCGTTAGTGCGGCAGCCCCATCCGGTACCGCTGAGAGGCGTCGACGAAGATCTGTCGGTTGATGGAGTGATCGGCGGCGCGATAGGCTTCAGTGGGACGGGCGAGCATCTGCTGGTCGAGGCGCCGTGGGAGGGGACCCCGGAGACTTTCGCTGCATGGCTGCGGATTCCCGAGGATGCGCCGGACGGTAGACGCGTCGGTATCATCGCGGGCAACTACCCGGATTCGGTCTGTGTCAACTGGGAGGTTCACACGAGCGGCAGGCCGCGTATCTACTGGAATCGCGGCGAGGTTGACTGGCGCGTTGACACCGACCTTCGCACTGGAGAGTGGCTGCACTACGCCTTCGTGCGGGATGCCGAGAACGAGCGGTTCAAATTCTACCTCGACGGCGAGCCGATCGCCACCAGCGAGGAGATCGGTGAGGACATCGTAACCGATACAGTCTTCCATGTAGGCGGGGACAAGCGCGGGATGAACTCCCCGTGGTTCAACGGGGCGATCGATGACCTGCGAGTCTACGAGCGACCGCTCAGCGCGGATGAGGTAGCGATACTGGCCGATCCGGATGCGGTGGATGAGATGCCGACCGATGGGCTGATGGCGTATCTGGCGATGGATGAGAGCCCGGCAACGCCCGGCACTTCGCTCATCGATGCCTCGGACAATGAGGCCCACGCAATACTGGTGAGTCAATCCGCCGTGGAAGCTCCGCATGAGATCGACGGGATGATCGTGATAGGTGATACGCTGCTGCTGGGCGGGGCGAACACAGTCTCGGCGCT
>PXBW01000037.1 GCA_003566775.1 candidate division WS1 bacterium | reverse complement strand
GGGGGCGGCCGCCTCTTCCGGGGTGGATGCTGTCATCGAGGGTGGCGCAGTGGGTGCTGGTAGTGCTGGGGTTGGGGTGGGGTGCCAACGTCGTGCTGGCGTTCTTTGCCTGATCCGGCGTGTCGCGAGCTTGTCTGCGGGGTGTGATTGCAGTAAACTGTCCTCTCTTATGTGAGGCTGGGGGACTTCATCGCAGATGTGATCCGCGGGGGGCTACCCGGCGGAGACGTGGGATCCGGCGGTTCGCCCGCCTGAGTTCGTTGCGGGGCGGAAGGGTGCACAGTGAGGCTCGGGTGCGGCCATCTTGATGCCCGCGCTGCACCCTCCCGAGGGCAGCGGGGGACTGAGCGCGAGCCATGGGGGGACAGGTTCAGAGGGTCAGGTTCTTCGACACACACTTTCCCGGTCGATTCACGAATGACGGAGGTGGGGGCGGGCGGCGTGGATGGAGTCGGTGCCCGGTATACATGGCACGACGCGGACGGTGGCGTGAGGCGGATGACCCCGCGCCGGACGAAGAGATCAATGCGATGGTATAATCGCCGGCGGCGCGGGCAACAGTTGTGAATATTGCCGCGGGTCTGGAACGGAGACGTGACGGTGACGCAGAGAGACCATGAGATGACAGGTATCGGGGACTGTCGGCGTCGGGCGGTGGAGGCGTCATGCTGCTGGTAGTCAGCATCGATGGCGCCACCCCCGAGCTGGTGGAACGACTCACCTCGACCGGCCAGATGCCGGCGCTGCGGTCGTTGATGCGGCACGGTGTGTACGGCCGTCTGCAATCGGCAGCGAACACCGATCCGATCTGCGCATGGTCGAGCGTACTCACCGGAGTCAATCCGGGCAAGCACGGTGTCTGGGCGCTGCACAATCTGGTGCCAAAGAGTTACCAGTGGCGGGCGGCAAACTCGCGCATGTTGCGGGTCCCGTCGCTCTCTCAGCTTCTCGCCGACCGGGGTCGGTCCGTTGGGACGTTCTTTGTCCCGATGACCTATCCGGCTCCGGAGGCCGAGTGGGTGACCGTATCCGGATGGCTGGCTCCCTCAAGTGATGACGAGGCTTTCGCATATCCGCGGCGGGTGAGGGATCTCGTAAGGCGCAGCCTCAAGGAAAGCCCGTTGCACGTTGATGCAAGGCATCATGCAGCCGCAGGGAGCTACGAGGACGGGGTCGAGGAAGCGGTCGCGGCGCTACGGGCGAAAGCGTCGGTTGCCGAGAAACTGCTGGATGACGGCCGATGGGACGTGTTCGCCATAAGCTTCAGCGAACTCGGGCGCATTCTGCGGTGGTACTGGCATCTCTTCGATCGCAATCACCTGGACTTTCGGGATGACCTTCATGCAGCGCACGGTAAGCTCCTGACCGTCATTCACCGCGAGATTGACGCAGTCATCGGAAGGCTGCTCGATCTACTTGGTCCTGACGATCAGGTGCTGGTAATCTCTCCATACGGAACCTCTCTCAACAGCAGGGTAGCATCGTGCCTTCCCGAGTTGATGGCGTATCTGGGATTGCTGCGGACGCGTTCCTCCGCCCGAGGCTGGTGGCATTCGGTTGCAACAGGTGTGAGCCGTGGCGCGCATGACTTTCTCTCAGTGATCCGCGAGGTGCTTCCGGAAGGTATCGCGGAGATGCTCCCGGAGTCTGAGGATGACGATGACCGGAGGGGAAACTCCGAAGACGCGTGGCTTGATTACGAGCGAAGCTCAGTGATTCCCGCGCCCGGGGGACAGATGCACCTGAACCTCATGAGCGAGTTTCCGCTGGGCTGCGTTGACCCCGGACAGGTCGATCGCCTGAAGCTGCAGGTTATCGGAGCGCTGCAAACGGCGATCGATCCCGCAACCGGGAGGCGTCCGCTGGAGTGGGCTCAGCCGCGTGAACGGGTGTGTTCCGGTCCCTATGTGGACCGGATTCCACACATAGTGACGCGCTGGCGGTCGCCGCACGTGGTGACCGGCCTGACGGCCACCGGTCTCGACGGTCGGGTGCGGGTTGCGCGTCCGTCCGGGGGGCATTTCCCGTCCGGGACACCGGGGGCCGAGGGGATAATCGTGGCGGCGGGCGCGGGGATTCGGCGCGGCGCCAGGATTGAAGGAGCGCGCGTCGAGGACATAACCGCAACGATCATGTATCTCGCGGGCGAGGGTGTCCCCGGTTACCTCGATGGGCGGGTTCTCGAACAGGCGGTCACACAGCGGTGGCGGGCCGATCATCCGATCCGTATTTTCGACCGAAGTCTGCCACGCGTGGTAGAGGATCATGCGCGGATCGAAGAGGCGTCGCGGGCCGTGGAAGCGTGCATTGGAGGGCCCGGCGAGGAGCCGTAGCGCGTGTGCGACGCGTATCGCGCCTCGCTTGGGGCCATGAATCGAATGTGAGTTTGATGAGGCCCGAACGGGGCTTGCCGGTCCCGTCGGGGGCCTGTATCAGAAGCGACGGATGATATCGTCGCACGCGATGAATGGAGAACGCGAGAGACCAGAGGAAGTGGCGGTACGGAAACAAGCCGGATGAGAAGGGTGAAGACGTGAAGTCATACGCGGGGTATCTGTTTGATCTCGACGGAACGATCTATCTTGGCGAGGAGTTGATCCCGGGAGCAGCCGAGACGGTGGCAAGGCTCCGGGCACGCTCGGCGCGAGTGCAGTTTCTCTCGAACAAGCCGATTGCGCGACGGGAGAGTTACGCGGAGAAGCTGTCGAAGCTGGGCATTGCGACTGAGGCGGGGGATGTCGTCAACTCCCCGCTGGCCTCGGCGCGGTATCTCGCGGCAGAGCATCCGGGTGCATCGGTGCTATCGATGGGTGAGGCCGCTCTGAACGAGGAGTTGACTGAGGCGGGGGTGCGATTGACAGAGGATCACGAGGAGGCTGAGATAGTCCTTGCGTCATGGGACCGGACTATCTCATGGCCGCAGCTTGATGCCGCCCATCAGGCCCTGCGGCGCGGGGCGCTGTTCTGTGCGACCAATCCGGACACGGTCTGTCCGCTTGAGGGAGGTAAGACCGTTCCTGATACCGGGGCGATCATCGCCTATCTCGAGGCCTCGACCGGCCGAAAGCTCGACATCATGATCGGCAAGCCTTCGCCGATTATCACGGAGATGGCGCTGGCGGAGATAGGCCTCAGTGCGGAGCAATGTCTGATGGTTGGAGACCGGCTTGACACTGACATGGAGATGGGGCAGGAGTCCGGCCTCGACACCGCGCTTGTGTTGACGGGCGTCACAGCGCGGGACGAATTGGAGGGCTCATCGATCGAACCCACGTGGGTGCTCGAATCCGTCGCCGGGATCGAGTGATGCCGAGTGTTCGGGAGTTGTTCGGGACCTGCGGTCGGGGAATCTGCCCGCGAGAATGAACTGGACAAAGGCTTACGCGTCTACTATAATACATAGTAGCAAGCATCGCGCGACTTCGGACAGGTTAAGGCCAGGGTGGAGTTGAGATGAGCGGGCAAGGGGACAATCCAAGGGATGACCATGAGCCGGATCTGTCGGTATTCAAGCTCGACAGGAGCGGGCTGGAGCAGGCGCTGGGGACTCTCGAGGCGCAGGTGATGGAGGCTATATGGGATGCGGGGGAAAGGGTGTCCGTGGAGGATGTGCGCGCGGCGCTTGAGGAGCAGGGTAAGGAGGCCGCGTACACCACGATCATGACCACAATGAGTCGCCTGCATGAGAAGGGCCTGCTGGAGCGCGAGCAGCAGGGTCGGGCTTACTTTTACTGGCCCGCGCTGACGCGTGGAGAGCTTGGGCGCAATGTAACGCGTCGGGTTATTGACGGCCTGCTGTCGAGCTTCGCGGAGCCCGCGATATCGTACTTCGTCGAGGCGATGGGAGACTCATCACCGGATCGGCTCGATGAACTCGCCGATCTTGTAGACGAGCATCGCAGGCGCCGGAGGAGCGATCGGGAGAGCTGATGACGTGGCTGATGGCGGGAGCGGCGATACTCGTCGCCACGGCCTTCGCGTTGAGTCTGCTGATGGCGCTGCCGGCGGCGGCGCTTGCTGAGACCGCCGGGGAGTTCCATGCCGCCAGCCGGGCGAGAGTCTGGCTGGCGTCGCTGATTCTGCCTCCTGTGGTCGGCATCGGGGCATCTCTTCTCGCGTACTCTCTCCATGGCGAAGGCGTGGCAGCGTCGCCGCACATTGCCGGTCTGCGCCCGCACCTGTGTCTGCTGCCGCTGCTGAATGCGCCCGCAGGCGCTTTCGCGATGCGCGCTTTTGGGTGGCTCGCGCTGCTGCTGATGTGTGTGGCGCTGATACGTCTTATCGCCACGATTATCGGCAGTCATCTGCTGCGTCGGATGATGCTCTCCAGTGGGGTTCCACTCGAAGAAGAGGCGGAGGATGTACTGCTGGTGGATCTCGACCGTTCGGTGTCGTTCAATGCGGGCTTGCTGCGTCCGGTGATCGTGGTTTCATCGTCGCTGCGAAGCTCTCTTGACTCGGCGGAGCTTGCGGCGATCGTGGCGCATGAGAGAGCCCACGCCCGCAGGTTCGACAATCTGATGCGACTGGTGGCTGAGGTATGCGCAACAGTGCAGGCGCTGTCGCCGCCCGCGTGGTACTATCGCGATCGTCTGCGTGAGGCACAGGAGACCGCGGCGGACGATGCGGCGATACTTATGGGCGTCTCGCCTGTGGTGCTGAAGAACGCACTGGCCGTGGCCGGTGAGGCGACGCGCTCACGACCTGCGACGCCCTCCATCGCCACGCTGCTGATTCCCGCGCCGGCGCTTATCGATCTGCGCCGGCGGCGTCTGGAGTGTATCTCCGTGGAAGCAGAGACGGCCGCGAGTCATCCCTGGAGAGGAATGGCCGCGGCCGTCGTGGGGCTTGTGGTGGTTGCTCTGCTTCTGATTGCGGCGCGTCGGCCGGTCGATGACACTCTATTCTGTGCCTTCGAGCAACTGATCGCGGCGCTGAACTGAATGGTCAGACGGTGATCTCGACTCCGCCTTTTTCGCGCGAGCGTCGTGCCGCCTCGACTACAGCGATGACTTCGACCATCTCTGCGGCACCGACCGGCATCTCCCGGGTGCGTGCCATGGTGAGGAACGCCTCCATCATCGGATGGTAGAGCGCGCCGAGTTCAGTGACGGTGTGCCATCCCCCGGAGCCACAGAGTGTGAACATCTGCCCTCCCGCGATGACCTCCCGGTAGAACATGTTGAGCACTACCTGAGTGCCATCGTCACGGCGCATGTGCACGATGTCACGGTCCTCCTCTCCGACGTTGATAACCGTTCGGGTGCCCGGGCCGAGGATGCCGTAAACCAACTCAACGGGATGGATCGCATAGACGTGGTACTTGCCCTGCCCGCTTACGCCGGACAGCAGTTCGAGCGTGCCGAGGTCCGAGAGTTGCTGACGCATCTCGCGCGCGGCGTCGCACCATCTGAAGCTCGAGCAGGACATCAGCGGCGCATCATGCTGCGTCGCGAGGTCAACGATCTCCTGCGCCTCGCCGGGGGTCTCGGCCAGCGGCTTGTCAATGAAGGTGGGCAGACCCGCTTCCAGCGCCGGCACCACGAGCTTCCACTTGTCAAACTCTCCGCTGTCGGCGGCGATAACCGCGTCGGTACCCTCCGCGAGTTCCTCAGGCGAGTCGCAGACCTCGTCGATGTCGTAAATCTGCGCCATCATCTCGGCGCCCTCGCGGTCCTCGTCATAGATCCTGACGACTCTCGCGCCTTCGACGCGATCATCGGTGGCGCCGCCGGTGGGGAAGCCAAGCTCTTCCGCGCGCTCACGATTCCATCCGTTGAACATGGAGGAGAATGCGTTCCCGTGGTGGCAGCCGCGCTCCCCTTCGAAATGAACCGCTGCAGTGAGGCCCAGGCGAATCATGGATATCTCATCCTCATTCGAAATGTGTGAGTCTAAACGTCCTGGCGCGGGCATGATTCATCATCGATCGTGATCTTACCTGCAATGCGAGGTTCATCTGCGGCAGTGCTACGGTTGCTCGCGGATTCTCTCAAGGATTTCAACCGCCTCGATCATCTCGGCATTGTCGAGGGGGCTCTCGCGGGTCCGACACATCTCAAGAAAGCGCTCGAGCAGAGGCGGATGAATCTCCCCGAGGTCCGCGGTCTCCGCCGGGCCGTCAGGGCCGTAGATGATGAAGCGACGCCCTGCCCTGATGGATCGATCGTATAGATGCAGCACGGCCTGTCTGCCGTCGGACCAGCGCAGGCAGGCGACTCTGGCGCCCTCGCGGCCGATTCCCGTAACTTCCTCGACGCCCGATCCTATCAGTTCAAGCGCCATCTCAACGCCGTGGATCGCGTAGACGTCAAAGCTGGACATCGAGATGATGCCGATGAGCAGTTTCGCGCCGCCGATCTGGTCCATCTGTTCGCGCAGGTACCCGGCTCCGTCACAGAAGCGCCATCCCGAGCATGAGAGCAGCGGTGCGCCGTGCCTGTGGGCGAGATCAACGATCTCCGCGGCTTCCTCGGCGCGCTGCGCGAGAGGTTTGTCGAGGTAGCAGGGGAGTCCGCGCTCGAGCAGCGGTCTGATGTGGGGCAGCTTATCGAAGCTTCCATCCTCAACGAACAGGGCGGCGTCCACGCTGTCGGCAAGCTCCTCAGGACTGTCGCAGGCCCGCTCGATGCCGTAGACTCGTGCCATGCGCCGGGCCCTTTCCCGGTCCGGGTCCCACAGACTGACGATGCGGCCGCCGTCGATGCGGGGCTGGTCGCCACCGATCTGCGGCCAGTCCTCTGCCTGGGCGCGCGCGGGATCGAAGCCGTTCAGGATCGAGGCCCAGACATTGGAGTGGAACGATCCGGTCTCACCTTTGCTGCCTGCGCCGAACAGCATTCCGATTCGTACCATTGAATCACTCCCGTGACCATCTGCGATATCGGGTACTCTTTTCGCCGCTCGTTCGGTGACACCTCGGTTCAACGAAGGCTTCGCGTCCTCTCCGGCAGTAAGGGCGGTGGATGGGAAGCACCAGGATGCCACCGGACCGGTTGAATATCATCAGAGGATTGGGGCGGTGCGGTTCCGGGGCCATGGAGACACGCCACCGCTCTTCTGCGCAGGGTGGCCGGATTTTTCCCCCCTGCACTTGACATTATTAGCTATTTAGCTAAAATAGCAGATAGATAGCGATTCGGGAGGTCCTGCGGGTCCGAGGGTTTGCGGAGTGCCGGTCACGGAGCCGCCAGAGGCCCGAATACCGTCGATCGACCAGGAAGGGTGTTTACGTGGAAGACTACGCGGTTTATGAGGCTCGGGCGGAGGTTGTCAAGGCGCTGGCGCATCCCTCGCGGATCATCTTCGTCGAGGCGCTTGCCGAGGGTGAGCGCTGCGTCTGTGAGCTTCAGGAGCTTGTTGACGCAACGATGCCGACGGTGTCGCGTCATCTGGCGCAGATGAAGAACGCGGGGATTGTGACGGGCAGGCGCGAGGGCAATCAGGGGTACTACCGCCTCCTCGTTCCGTGTATCATGGAACTTTTCCACTGTATTGATGCGGTGCGGCGCGATGCGGCCGAGCGCATGGCCGAGTCAGTGGAGACATGACGAGCAGCGGACGTTCGCGCACTGGAATAAGCGCCTGGAAGGCGCTGTCACGCATACGAAGGGGAACCTGAAGCTCATGTCGAGTCGTCAGAAGCTTGCGCTTTACGTTGTCGTGTTCCTCGCGATCTACCTGGTGCCTCTGAGCCATCCCCGGGTGCAGACCGCCCTGTGGGACATGTGGCTGTTACTGCAGTACTACGCCCGTGCGCATGTGCTCCACTGTCTGGTGCCCGCGTTCTTCATCGCCGGGGCGATCGCGGTGTTTATCCGCAGAGAGTCGGTGATGAAGTATCTCGGGCCGAAGGCGAACCGATTCGTATGCTACGGGGTGGCTTCGACTTCGGGGACGGTGCTGGCGGTCTGCTCGTGCACCGTGCTGCCGCTCTTCGCTGGGATATACTCACAGGGTGCGGGGATCGGTCCGGCCTCGGCGTTTCTTTACGCCGGACCTGCCATCAACGTGCTTGCGATAATTCTGACGGCACGAGTGCTGGGGCTGCAGATGGGTGCTGCGCGTGCGGTGGCGGCTATTGTCTTCGGGGTGGTGATCGGTGTTATCATGCAGCGCCTGTTCCGCGCCGAGGAGGAGGAAAGGCTGGCCCAGTGCGAGAGCGAGTTCGCGGAGGAAGACGATGATACGCAGCCTCTGTGGAAGGTCGCGTCATTCATCGGGGTGATGGTATTGATCCTGATCTTTGCGGCGTGGGCGCGCCCGGAAGAGCAGGCAGGCCTGTGGTGGGAGATCTATCAGGTTAAGTGGTGGATCGTGATCCCGTTGCTGGCGGTGCTCGGGCTGATGCTGTGGCGCTGGCATACGCGCGAGGAGATTCAGGACTGGCTCGATGAGACCTGGACCTTCACCGATCTTATCATGCCGCTGTTGTTCGCGGGAGTGCTGGTCGCGGGTTTCCTGCTGGGAATGCCCGGGACAGACCACGGTATCATCCCGGCGCGATGGATAGCGGAAGCGGTCGGCGGCAATTCGCTGCTCGCTAACTTTGCCGCATCGCTGGTGGGCTCGCTGATGTATTTCGCAACGCTCACCGAGATTCCAATCCTCGAGGGGTTGATCGGGAGCGGGATGGGGCAGGGGCCCGCACTCGCACTGCTGCTGGCCGGGCCGGCTCTGTCGCTGCCAAACATGCTGGTGATCCGCGGGGTACTGGGGACGAAGAAGACGCTGGTGTTCATCGGAGTGGTCGTAGTTCTTTCGACGATCGCAGGTTATGCCTACGGTATGATGGTGACATGACGCAAGCAGAATAACGATAACGGAGGTGCCGGAATGAAGGTGCAGGTACTGGGCACAGGATGCCCCAAGTGCAAGAAACTCACAGCCAACGCGGAGAGGGCAGTTGAGAATGCGGGGATGGAGGCCGAGGTAGTGAAGATAGATAAGCTGCCTGAGATCATGGAGTTTGGCGTGATGACGACGCCCGCCCTGGCAATCGACGGGGAAGTGAAGGTCTCAGGTAAGGTGGCCTCGGTGGAGGAGATCGAAGCGATTCTGGCCGGGGCGTAGTGTATAGGGTCGGACCGTGGCGTTTAATCGGGCGGAGAACGGGCGGGGACTGCTGGCTGTCATGTCGCAGCCCCCTGCCCGCGCACTATCATGGCTCGGGGAGGCCGAGAAGAGGCTCCTGCCGCGGTCCGCTGTGGGAGCCTCAGGCGGTTGGGACCTGCAATGATGCAACACGCTTTCGGAGCGGGAGAATGTATTTGCGGTCTCGTGGCGAATAGCTTCTGTGAGAGAGCGGAGATTTCCAGCGAGGCATGCGGAGGGTGACTGACATGCTTGAGAAGGTAATGGTCGCGACCGATCTGTCGGAGCCATCGATTGCGGTGCTCGATTACGTGCCGAGGCTGCGGGGGATCGGCCTCGAGAAGGTGGTGCTTGCGCACGTGGTGGAGATCGTCGGCTCGGGGGGAGCGATCGAGCCACTGATGCAGAGTGCCGAGGAGTTGATCGCGAATCAGGCGGATCGGCTGCGCGATTCGGGACTTGAGGTTGAGACCGACGTGCAGGTGGGACGCCCGGCAACGAAGATCGCGATCATGGCAGAAGAGCACGGTGTATCGGGTTTGATCGTTGGCTCGCAGGGACGATCGATGATCAAGCGGATACTGCTCGGTAGTGTGGCGATGTCGCTGTTGCACCACGCCTCTGTGCCGGTGCTGATCGTGCGGATGGACCTGTGCGAGACTGAGGAAGGCATCTCCTGCGACGTATTGCCCGCTCAGCCGCACAGTCACATTCTGTTCCCGACGGACTTCTCGGAGGCGGCAGATGCCGCGTTCGAGTGGATGAAGTCCCTAGTGCTGGAGTGGGATTCGCGCGTTACGCTGCTGCATGCGGAAGACATACGGGCTACAGAGCACGAGATCGCCGGACTGGAGGAGTATCGCGAGGAGGATCGCAGGCGCCTGCAGGCACTTGCCGATGAGCTTCATGAGGCGGGGGTCGATGACGTCAGCACGATGGTGGACGCAAGGTCACCAGCCCCGTTCATCGCGGATACGGCCGAGCAGGATGACGTCTCGCTGATAGTGATGGCCACGCACGGGCAGGGAGTACTCGAGGAGCTTGTGCTGGGTAGCGTGGCTCTGAAGGTTGCGCGCATCTCGCCGGTGCCTGTGCTGATGCTTCCGCAGAGGTTCTTCCGCGAAGAAGAGTCGGAAGAAGAAGAGTCGGAAGAAGAAGCGGAGCAGGAGACCTGAGATAGCGGGAGGTCCCCGCCTCTTACTGATAGAATACAGGCGCGTCGATATATCTGACGCGCCTGCGGTGGTTTAAGCCCCCAATGAGTATCAGTGTGCACTTTCCCAAACTGTCCCGATTCGACCGAGCAGCAGAGCCGGCAAGATGTGCGGTGCCGTTTCCCGAGGGTCGACTTTCACCCGATGATCCGGTGACGATCAGTCGCAAAGGCGAGCCGATGCCGACACAGGCGCGCCCGACCGCCCTGTGGCCGGATGGCTCAGTCAGGTGGCTACTGGTTGACATGCTGGTGGATCTTCCCGGCAACGCATCGACGGACTATGAGTTGATCGTGGGGAGCGCTGCACCCGCGCCGGAGAAGGTCGCGCGGGTGAAAGACGTTGACGGTGCGCCGCGCATTGAGACCGGTCCGCTCATGCTGGTGCTCGCGGGTGAGGGCGAGGGCGGCCTCCTGCGATCGATCTCGGTTGACGGCCGCGAGGTCGTAGTGGACGGCGAGCTTGCAGGGCCGGACCTGACGATTGATGGAGAGACGTTGCAGGCGACCGTGGGTGCCGACGGCTGGCGGGTGGCCGAGCGGGGACCGGTTCGGCTCGTGCTCGAAGCGGAGGGCATTCACCGCGCGGCGGATGGGAAAGAGGTGCTGGACTTCCGCGCGCGCGTCACCGCGTGGGCGGGCAAGCCGTGGTGTGAGCTTCACTACCGGGTGATCAACCGCGAAGCCGGTGAGGAACTGCCGGTGGAGGCGGTTACTCTGGCGGTGGGCCCGGATGTTCCGAGCGACGGCGTGGAGAGCGCGATCACGGTCTCAAACTACCGCTCATCGACCGAGACGGGAGCGGGAGAGGAGAGGCTTCGCCGGGTCATAGATGCAGAGCACCTGCTCTACACCTCCAACGAGCAGATCCCCGAGGTCAACTACGGAACTTTCACCGGACACTGGCGCCACCCTGACCGTGGTGGGCTCGCGGCCACTATCTTCCAGGCCTATCAGAACTTCCCGAAGGCACTCAGTGCCGGGGCGGACGGCCTGGGCGTGGAGATAGTGCCGCCCGACTCAGAAGTGCTGACGCTACTGCGTGGCATGGCGAAGGGGCACAGGGTCCTGTTGCATGCGCACAGCGGCGATGAGACGCAGCAGGACTTGATCGTGCGCGGTCTTCAGTATCAGATGCCGGATCGGCCCATCCTCCCTCCGGAGGTCTATCGCGCGGCCGACGTACTTCCGGATCTGTTCGTCGATGATCCGGTTCGGCGGGTGGAGCGGAAGCTGTTCGATCTCGCGGACAATCGCACCCGCGCCTTCGGAATGCTGCACTGGGGCGATGCTCCCGAGCGCGGATACACCGATCAGGGGCGTGGTCGCGGCGATCTGGTTTACTGCAACCTGGAGTACGACCTGCCCCGCGCTGCGCTGATCATGTTCGCGAGGACCGGGGAGCGGCGGATGCTCGACTACCTGCTGGTATCGGCCGAGCACTGGATGGAGGTCGATGTGTGCCATTACAGTGAGGATTCGTTGCGGCATGAGGGGATGGTGGTACACTCAGCCTGCCACGCGACCGGCGGAATAACCGTCTCACATGAGTGGGTGGAGGGTATTCTCGATTACTACCATCAGACCGGCGACGAGTTCGCATTGCAGACCGCACTCGGTATCGGGGGCAATGTGGTGCGGCATCTCGAGCGAATGATGGAGCGAGGCGTCGGTGCATTCTCCGCGCGAGAGACCGGCTGGGCCATCCGCAGCCTGGTCGCGCTTTACGAGGAGACGCACGATGAGGCATGGCTGGAGCCGGCGGAACTGATCGTGGGGCACTTTGAAGAGTGGATGAATGAGCACGGGGCATGGCTCGCCCCCTACACGGATCACACTCTTGTGCGGGTGCCCTTCATGATAACCGTCGCGGTCAACGGGCTGATGTGCTACTACCGGGCACGTCCCGAGGAGCGGGTCGAGCGGATGGTAGTGCAGGCGATTGACGATCTGCTCGAGCACTGCATGATGCCGGATGGCCGCTTCTACTACAAAGAGCTTCCGAGCCTGCAGAGGCGCGGCGCCGGGACGCAATCGCTTCAGGGTCTCGCGCACGCGTACAGGATCACCGGCGATGCGAAGTACCTCCGCGCGGGGATAGACAGCTTCGAATTATCGCTTGCGCGGAGTGCGGGCGGCTGGTCAGGTGGTAAGTACGTCAGTGGTGACGCTGTGATCAATTCGCGAGGACCGGGACCGAAGTCATTCGCCGCAAGCCTGCTGCCAATCGGACGTTTCTACCGCTGCGCAGTCGAAGCGGGCCTCCTGCGCGATGAGTGAGGGAGCCGTGATTGGGCGATAGCCAGAGCGGCTGCAGGTCGATTGTGGGCCCAGCGTGTGTCGAATGCGGGGCCCACGGTGATGCGGGAATCGATAACTCAGGGGAGCGATGCCATGAATCTCGTGCTGATCTGCTCAGACACCTTCAGATGGGACTATCTCGGCTGTTACGGCAACGAGTGGATTGAGACGCCGAATCTGGACGCATTGGCGCGGGAGGGCGCGGTTTACGAGCAGGCCTTCGCCGAGGGGCTGCCGACGCTGCCGGCGCGCCGGGTGATGTTGACCGGCAGAGGCATAATCCCGATGGAGTCTCATCATCAGCACTCCGATAAGGTGAATCTGCCCGGCTGGCATCCGCTTTACTCCGAGGATGTGACTCTCGCCGAGCACCTGCTCGGCCGAGACTACGCGACGTGCATGATCACGGATGTCTATCACATGATGAAGCCGGGGAAGAACTTTCACCGGGGGATGGAGTACTGGTACTGGATCCGGGGCGTGGAGGATGACCGGTACAACCGGCGCGACCTCGAGCGCGTGAGGGAAGTCTGGCCGACCGTGACAGGCTGGAGCGGCGGTCCGCAGGACCCGCGACACTGGCTGGTGCAGCACATCAACGGGCGGGTGCGGTGGCGGGATGAGAGCGACAGCTTCAGCGGGCGCGTGATGACGAAGGCGATGGAATGGGTGGAGGGATTTCCCGGTGATTACCCCTTCTTCATGTGGATCGACATGTTCGACCCGCATGAGCCGTGGGACCCGCCGGTCGAGTACGGGCGGAAGTACGATCCGAACTTCGATCCGTATAAGTCCGCCTTCCCGCCCGCCACCACCGAGAACATGACTGAGGAGGATTTTCGGACGATCAGGGCCGGATACGCCGGGGAGTGCAGCCTTGTCGATGCGTGGGTCGGTCGCTTCCTCGACAGACTCGCGGACGAGGACCTGCTCGATGACACGATCATCGTCTTCACCTCAGACCACGGCGGGATGATGGGAGAGCAGGGTGAGATTCATAAGTCAGCCAACCGCCTGCGCAACCAGGTGACACAGGTGCCGCTCATCATCCGGCATTCGAGGGGGGAAGCGGCGGGAGCCCGTGTGCGGGGATTCGTGCAACACCAGGACATTATGCCCACGGTGCTGTCGATGATGGGTGAGGAGGTGCCGGCGCGGTGCAACGGCGAGAACATCTGGCCGCTGGCGGTCGATGGGAGCGAGAGTGAAGTCGAGCAGATCATCACCTGCTTCGGCTGGCACGCTTCGGTACGCAATCAGCGCTGGAACTACGTGGCGCCGTGGACCGAGGTGCCGGAGGGCGGAGCGCATGCGCCGCGCAAGGAGCTTTACGACCTGGAGGCCGATCCCGAGGAGCTTGAGAACGTAATCGACGAGCACCCGGAGGTGGCGGCGGAGATGGAGGCGTGGCTTGAGGATTACGTCGAGACGCATGGAGATGAGACCGGCGGCGATCTCGGGCCGGGGCAGTCGGGACCCGAGCACGACCAGGCGTACATCTGAGGTCAGCAGTGAGAGTAGCGTCAGGAGGGGCCTCGGGGAGGAACGGCGAGATGGTCGGACTCCTCAACAGGCGAACGCAGCTTTACAGGCAGTCTCCCCGCGCCGGATTGTGGGTATCGGGCCTGCAGATGGAAGGCCGGGATCATCCCTCCCAAGCCGCCCGGTCGTTGACCAGGAACCCCTCTCCGTGTAGTATAGTCGGGGATCGACACGGTTGAGAGGCAATCATCTGGAGCCTGCGCAGGTTACTTCTCCGTGCGGGGGTGGACGCACTTGATCCATCACGCAATCGGTCCGTTCGCGACCAGCGCATTCCATCTTCTGACAGTCATCAACTTCATCTGTCTGGTGGCAGGTACGTATCTGCTCCTGATCCTGTACGATCGCGAGCGCGAAGTTGGCTACCTGTTGACCGCGATAGCGTTCACGGTAATCGCGCTGCAGATAATCTCGGCACAGTTGACCCTCTCGGATCCGGTTCTCCACTACGCCAGCGAGACACTCGCCCTCGTCATCATCGGCCTGCTGCTCGTGTGCGGCACGCTCTTCCTCGTTGCAGGCACCGAGCGGAACGGCGAGACAGGGGCGGTGGGGCGAACGCTACTCACCGGCGCCGCTGCGGTCGCGCTCGGAGGCGTACTGGTGGTCTGGGCACTGCCCTTCTCAGAGGCACTGCGTGAGGCCGTGACGCGAGCCGGCTCCGAGGACGGCCTCGTGACATTCCAGAACGGCCTGCGCGTCGCCGTGGCGGCGGCGATGGTCGCCTGCACGTGGATTACATGGGATAGTCGGCTGCTCGGGAATGAGCTATCTCGGATGTTCGGCGCGGCGTATTTCCTCTGGGGAAGCTCGATCATGATCGGGGTCATGCCCTTATGGTCTCCGGAGAGCGGCTTCTGGATCAGCCACGTTGTCTGGGTGCTTGGGAGCATCTTCATCGGTAACGCCCTCGTGGTGCACGTCTGTCGAGCGGAGCGGAATGCGCTCGATCGTCAGAGACGTCTGAGGCTGATGGACCGGGTGACGAGCGCAGCGGTTGCCTCACCGGATCTCCAGTCAATGATCGAGACTGTCTCGCGCGAACTGAGAGATCTGCTGGAGACAAGCTTCGTCGCTGTCTACCTGATCGATCGCAGTGAGTGCGGGGAGCTATGGCTCGCTCATCGGCGTGGCGACGAGGAGGTGGAGTTGCCGGAACAGATGGCTGTGGGATCGGACGAGGGTATCGGGAGTGCGGTGAAGCATCGCCGCCCGGTGGAGGTACGGCTATCGTATAACGGGGAGGGGGGGATGGACGCGGTGGCCGTGCCGCTGATCGGTCTCGAAGACTGTGTGGGTGTGCTGGTAATGGCTCTGCCTTCGAATAGGGAGTTCACGGAAGCGAGCGCAACGACACTCGAAAGCGCGGGCACCCAGCTGGGAGTAATCCTGCAGCATATGGTGCTGATGGAGCAGACACGCGAGGCACGCGATCGTTGGAGGCAGACATTCGACAGCATAACGGAAATCGTGACGGTTCATGATGTGGATGGACGCATTAAGCTTGCGAACTCAGCCGCCATGGCCTTCACCGGGCTGACCGAGAGAGAGATCGTTGGGAGGAGAATCAGTGACCTGCCGGGCGATTCTGAAGGGCAGGACGAAACACTTGCTGCCTGTGTTGAGACCGGGGCCTCGCCCGGCGCGAGCATACATCGCACGAGGGGCAGAGTTCATCAGGTGCGGGTGACGCCGGTGCGTGATGATTCGGAGGGGGTTGTGGGATGCGTAAGAGTTGCGCGAGACGTGACTTCGCGTCGACGAGCCGAAGAGCGTCTCGCGCATTCCGAGCGGCGCTATCGGGAGTTGGCGGAGAACGCGAATGACATCATCTACGTCCATGACATCGATGGGAGCTTCCTGTACGTGAATTCCGCCGCGGTGAGGATACTGGGTTACTCACGGGAGGAGTTCAGAAAGACCAGGTTCTGGGACCTTGTGGCTCCCGAATCGATGGAAGAAGCTCGTCGCTATCTGGAAGATCTCATTGCTGGGGGCAGTGACGGGCGCCAGATAGAGCTGAGGATGATCGGCGCCGACGATGATGTTGTGGTGCTTCAACTGAGGGCGAATGTCGTTCGCCGTAACGGCTCGGAGAAGAAGGTGATTCAGGGTATTGCCCGCGATGTAACCGCTGAGACTGCTCTGACTGCGCAACTCATCCAGGCGGACAGGCTCGCATCCGCAGGCAAACTGATCGCCGGTATCGCGCACGAGTTGAACAATCCGCTGACCACGATCGGGGGGTATGCCGAGCTTCTCAGCGAGCGGCTTGCCGACACGCCGTCGGCCGACGGTATAGACATAATTGCGCAGGAGGCGGATCGATGCCGGGCCATCGCGCAGGGGCTGCTCAACTTCGCACATCAGACCGACAACGATTCGGCGAGCTTCGATCTCAACGCTCTGATCCAGGGGGTCTTCGATCTGCGTGCCTACGACTTGCGGGCCGCCGATATTGCGCTGAAGGCGGACCTCGCGGATGGCCTGAGCGAGGTGGTTGGTGATTACAACCAGATTCAGCAGGTAATATACAATCTGATTGAGAACGCCTTCGATGCTCTGCAGGAGAATGGGGGGGGTGAGATCACGGTGACCACCGGAGAGGACGGGGAGCAGGTCTATGTCAGGGTTGAGGACACCGGACCGGGCATCCCCAGTAGCATGCTGAAGCGGATATTCGAGCCATTCGCTACCACGAAGGAGCGGGGCGAAGGGGTCGGTCTTGGTTTGAGCATCTGCAGGCAGATTCTCGACCTGCATGGTGGCACGATCAGGGCGGAGAATTCTGCGGGGGCAGGTGCGGTATTCACCGTGACTCTGCCGGTGGCGGACGCCTCATCGATGCCCGGACCCACCGAGCGGGACGCCGACGAGGAGCCGGAAGAGATTTCGACCGAAAGAGACGGTGTCAGGGTGTTGCTGATCGATGATGAGGCGCCGCTGCGGGTGCTGATGTCGGAGTATCTGCAGCGAGCGGGCTACGCGGTGACAGTTGCGGCCACCGGTGAAGAGGGGCTCGAATTCGCCCTGGCCGAGGACTTCGATGCGATAGTCTGTGACATGCGCCTGCCGGGGATCAACGGCGATGAGGTTTGCAGGCGTCTGCTGGAGGAGCGGCCCGATCAGGTCCAGCGAACGGTGATCGCGACGGGAGATGTGCTCAGCGTAGAAGTCCAGCATTTCCTCGATCGCACCGGCCTCGCTCACATTCACAAACCGTTCAAGCTGGCGGATCTGGAGAAGACTTTAGACGACCTCGTCAGCCATGAGGCCATCTCGGACCATTGAGAGCGCTGAAGCGCTCTGAGGAGCGGTGACCGGCGTTTGAGGGTGCAGGTGCAGGGTGATTCTGATGTATTCGAAAAAAATCGCCCGCAAAAGCCTTGACAACGCGCCGGGCCGCCTCTATAATGACTCTTCGCTACTCGGGCAAGCGGGTCGCACTCACGCAACCAGGGAATCGCGGCCGCGAACTACCCGAAGTGGCACGTTTTTGTGGTGGGGCTGGAAAAAACTCGGGCCGGACTTGCGACGGGCTCGTGAGCGGTCATCGCACAAAGGGGCGCATGCCTAAGCGAAGATTTCTCCGAATCAGGGGTGTCTGCTGACAGCGGACGCTGAACTCGGTGGGATTAATTGTGTCGGCCCCTCCCTGTGTCGGAGGGGTTTTCGAGTCGTTGCGGTCCGGGAGTTCGGAGTGTGTCGAGCGTAGCAGGCAGCGAGCGTAGAAAGGGATCAGGTTATGCCCACGATCAATCAGCTTGTGCGTAAGGGTCGCGAGAAGAAGCGTAAGAAGCAGAAGGCTCCGGCACTGAAGTACAACTGGAACTCGATTAAGCGCAAGTCCACGAAGGTGGATGGAGCGCCACAGCGTCGTGGTGTCGTGACGCGTGTGTGGGCGCAGACGCCGAAGAAGCCGAACTCCGCGCTGCGCAAGGTATGTCGAGTTCGTCTCTTCAACCGGCAGGAGGTCACGGCCTACATCCCGGGTGAGGGTCACAACGTGGCGCCGCACAGCATCGTGCTGGTGCGCGGCGGACGTGTGAAGGACCTCAACTCAGTGAAGTATCACGTGGTTCGCGGTACGCTTGATGTGGCCGGTGTTGAGGATCGGCGCCAGGCGCGTTCCAAGTACGGCACGAAGAAGCCGAGTTAGGCACAGATCGAGTTCGCAGGTCGTTGAGTGTCGCAGGATTGAAGGTCGCATCAGAATCGAAAGAGGTGCATCCGATTGCCCAGAAAGGGCCCCGCGCCGAAGCGCGAGCTTAAGCCGGACGAGATATTCGGCAGCCGCCTGGTGACGCGTTTCGTGAACAAGATACTCCAGGGTGGCGACAAGGCATCGGCCGAGAAGATATTCTACGGTGCGATGCAGCTGATCGGCGAACGCATGGGAGAGAATCCGCTCATCGTGGTGCGTAACGCGATGCGCAATGTGATGCCGAACCTGGAGGTGCGCCCCCGTCGAGTGGGTGGCGCGACCTACCAGGTGCCGGTGGAGGTTGACACCCGACGCCAGGTGACGCTTGCCGTGCGCTGGATAGTGAACGCGGCACGCACCCGGAACGAGCGCACGATGGTAGAGCGCTTCGCGGGAGAGTTGATGGACGCATCGAATCGCGAGGGGGAAGCAGTCCGCCGTCGCGAGGAGATGCACCGGATGGCCGAGGCGAACAAGGCCTACTCACACTATCGCTGGTAAGCTGGTCGAGCATCGAAGCCTCGCTTCGCCGGTAGCCTCTGAGCCGCCGATCGGTCGCAGTAGAACGATTACAGTGCCTCCGGGCCGCTGAGATCCCAAGACGTTGAGATTGCACACGGGTGAACTGTTGTGGCGTTCGAGAAGACGCTGGAAAAAACCCGGAACATTGGCTTCGCCGCGCACATCGATGCGGGGAAGACCACCACCACCGAGCGCATCCTGTACTACACGGGCAAGGTGCATCGGATGGGGGAGGTGCATGACGGCGATGCCACGATGGACTGGATGCCTCTGGAGATGGAACGGGGCATCACCATCACCTCTGCCGCCACGACCTGTCACTGGAAGGATCATCGTATCAACATAATCGATACGCCAGGGCACGTGGACTTCACGGTAGAGGTGGAGCGTTCGCTGCGGGTGCTGGACGGGGTATGCATTATCTTCTGCGCCGTCGGCGGGGTCCAGCCACAGTCGGAGACGGTCTGGCGGCAGGCGAGCACCTACAATATCCCGCGACTCGCGTTCGTGAACAAGATGGACCGCATCGGCGCGGATTTTCATGATGTGCTGCACGAGATGCGCAAGCGGCTGGGGGCCGAAGCAGTGGCGGTCCAGCTTCCGATCGGGAGAGAAGAGGAGCATCGCGGGCTGGTCGATCTGATCGAGCAGAAGGCGTGGCAGTTCTCCGAGGACAAGGATGATCCGCCCCAGGAGATCGAGATCCCGGAGAAGATGCGCGACCTGGTCTCCGCGTTTCGCGAGCATCTCGTGGTGAGCCTGGCCGACATCAACCCTGATCTCGAGGAGAAGTTCTTCGCCGGTGAGGATCCGACGCCGGAGGAGATGTGGCAGACGATTCGGGAGGCGACTATCGCCTGCGAACTCGTTCCCGTGCTGTGCGGGTCGTCTCTTAGCAACCGGGGCATTCAGCCGCTGATCGATGCGATTGTGCACTGCCTGCCCGCTCCAACCGATGTGCCACCGGTCGTCGCGGTTCATCCGGAGACGGGCGAGGAGGAGACGCGCGCGCCGGACCCGGCGGAGCCGTTTTCGGCGCTGGCCTTCAAGGTCGCGGTGGATCCATTCGTCGGACACATCACCTACATACGCTGCTACTCCGGTTCCGTGGCGGTCGGAGACAGAGTTCTCAACGCGGATAACGGTCAGACCCAGCGCATTCAGAGGCTTCTGCGCATGCATGCCAACCGGCGAGAAGAGATTGAGGAGATCGGGCCCGGTGATATCGTGGCCGCGGTCGGCCTCGATGACACCACGACCGGTGACACGCTGTGCGCGCAGAACGCGCCGATCGTACTCGAGCGAATGGTCTTTCCAGAACCGGTCATTTCGATGGTGATCGAACCGAAGTCTCAGGTGGACGAGGACCGGGTGGGTCAGGCATTGAACCGTCTGACGCAGGAGGATCCAACGCCCCGTCTCGAGGTAGCCGACGAGACGGGTCAGCAACTCATATCGGGAATGGGGGAGTTGCACCTCGAGGTGATCGTTGACCGGCTCAAGCGCGAGTTCGACGTGGAGGTAAACACCGGCCAGCCGCGTGTGGCATACCGTGAGACCATCAGGTCGGCAACCGACGGCGAGGGCCGGTTCGTGAAGCAGACTGGGGGGCGCGGGCAGTACGGTCATGTGGTGTTGCAACTCGAACCGATCGATCCGGAGATGCGGCTGGAGTATGAGGATGAGAGCAAGGGGGACGAGATCCCACAGGAGTTCAAGGGGGCGGTGGAGGCCGGTGTGGAGGAAGCGATGGGCGCCGGTACGCTGGGGGGTTATCCGGCCGTGGGGATTCGTTGCACCGTGACGGGCGGTTCATTTCACGAGGTGGATTCTTCGGACGTGGCCTTCAAGGTCGCAGCGAGCCTCGCGTTCCAGCGGGCTTTTGAGGCGGGCGCCCCGGTGCTGCTGGAGCCGGTGATGGCGGCGGAGGTAATCACTCCGGAGCAGTATTTCGGCGACGTGGTCAACGATCTGACGACCCGGCGGGCGCAGATCGTGGAGGTGAAGGCCTCGACGGGCGACACCCGGGTGATCGAACTGCGAGTTCCGCTTGCAAACATGTTCGGCTACGCGACGGCGCTGCGCTCGCTCACACAGGGCCGGGCGACGTACACGATGGAGCCGGATTCGTATCAGCCGGTGCCACAGGAGCAGCAGCAGGAACTGCTTCGCTGACGTTGAGGTATAGATGAATGGGCCACCGCGGCCCGGAGGTTTCAGCAGATGGCCAATACCAACAAGATACGGATCAGACTGAAGGCATTCGATCACAAGCTGCTGGATCGCTCGGCGCAGAAGATCGTGGAGACGGCTGAGCGAACCGGCGCACGAGTGTCGGGGCCGATCCCGCTGCCCACCAAGAAGCACGTACACTGCGTGGTGAAGCCCACTGCGCTTGGGCGGGCGAGCAGATCGATGGAGCACTTCGAGATGCGGATACACAAGCGCCTGATCGACATATTGGATTCGACTACTCGCACGGTGGATGCGCTGATGAAGCTGGATCTGCCCGGCGGGGTTGACGTTGCGATCAAGACGTACACATCGTAAGCGCGAAACGTCTGACGGTTGGTGACAGCAATGCCGACGGGATTATTGGGAAAAAAGGTAGGGATGACGCGGATCTACGACGCTGAATCGGGGCAAGCGATCCCCGTGACAGTCGTAGAGGCGGGTCCCTGCGTGGTTGTGCAACGTAAGACGGCGGAGACGGACGGCTACGAGGCGGTTCAACTCGGGTTCGAGCAGATCCCGACCAGGAAGCTCAATGAGCCGATGCTCGGGCACTTCATGTCGCGAAACATCGACGCTCACCGCTATCTGCGGGAGTTCAGCGTCGGCGGTGACGAGGAGCTTGAGCCGGGCAGCGAGGTTACGGTCGAGATGTTCGAAGAGGGGCAGACCGTGGAGGTTACCGGAACCAGCAAGGGCAGGGGATTTGCCGGTGCGATGAAGCGTCACGGCTTCAAAGGCGGTCCGGCCAGCCACGGCTCGAAGGTTCATCGTGCCCCGCAGTCTGCCGGGGCGACCGATCCGCAGAGGGTCTTCCCGGGTAAGCGCGGCCCCGGACAGATGGGAGCGGCGCGAACCACGACCCAGGGCCTGACGGTGGTTCGGGTCGATGCCGACCGCAATGTGCTGCTGATAAAGGGCTCGATCCCCGGACCCAACGGTGGTCTGCTGGAGATCAAGCGTCAGAAGTCCGCCGAGGGAGGTCGCTGATAATGCCCGAGGTAGCCCTTTACGACAGGCAGGGCGAAAAGGTTGGCCAGGTAGAACTCGCCGACGAGGTATTCGGCACCGCGGTGAATCACGATCTAATTCACCAGGCCGTTGTTGCAGTCGAACGAGCGATGAATCAGGATTCTGCTCGAACCAAGGGACGCGCGGATATCCGCATGACCGGCGCGAAGTGGTACCGGCAGAAGGGCACGGGTCGCGCGCGGCACGGCGCGCAGTCCGCTCCGCTGTTCGTGGGCGGAGGCGTGGCACACGGTCCGCGCGGTCCGCGCCGCAAGCCGCGACTGAGCCGCAAGATGCGGCGCAAGGCGTTATACGCGGCCCTTTCGGCCAGGATACACGACAACGCGATCCTGATCGTGGACGAGGTTGCGGCGGATGAGATATCCACCGCTCAATTCGTGGCGATGCTAGAGGATCTCGGTGCCGAGGGGCGTGTGCTGATGCTTCTCGGGCGTGATGAGGCTCAGGATGAGAAGGTTTACAAGAGCGGGCGCAACATCGAGGGTCTCCTGATGCGAGAGTCGCCTCATATCAATGCCCGTGACGTGCTCTGGGCCGACACGATAATCATCAGTGAAGCGGGCCTCGAGGCGCTGTGCGAGGGAGTGAGAGCGAATGCTGACGACTGAGAAGATGAACTACTATCGGGAGATCATCCGACGCCCGGTGGTTACGGAGAAGAGCATGCGGCAATCCGAGTTGAAGAATCGCTACACGTTCGAAGTGGCGCCGAGCGCGAACAAGATCGAGATCAGGCGCGCGGTCGAGGCGCTGTTCGATGTCAACGTGACGAAGGTAAACACGATGCGCATCGCGGGTAAGGAACGTCGGCGCAGCTACCGCCACCGCACCGGTCGCACCGCCGAGCGCAAGAAGGCAGTAGTGACCCTGGCGGAGGGTGACAGCATCGACGTAGTGGAGATGGGCGGTTAGCGGGGAAAGCAGAGATACACGCACCGAGACACAGGAGAGTGCGATCGATGGCATTGAGGCGACGAAAACCAACAAGTCCGGGGCAGCGGCAGCATATCACCCCTGAACGCGATGTCAGTAAGAAGAAGCCCGAGCGGAATCTCACCCGGGGACGCCGCAACAAGTCTGCCGGGCGGAACGTTCGCGGCAAGGTGACGGTGCGCCATCAGGGTGGCGGGCACAAGCGGCGGCTGCGCGAGATCGACTTCCGGCGGGACAAGGACGGCGTCCCGGCGAAGGTGGCGGCGCTTGAGTACGATCCGAATCGCTCGGCGCATCTGGCGCTATTGCACTACGCCGACGGTGAGAAGCGCTACATTATCGCACCGGACGGGATAGCCGAGGGTTCGCGGGTGATCTCGGGCCCTGACTCGCCGATACGCGTGGGCAACACGCTCCCGCTGGAGAACATTCCCCTGGGGACGGTCGTGCACTGCGTGGAGTTGACGCCGGGACGGGGCGCGCAGCTTGCGCGTAGTGCCGGATCGGAGGCCCAGTTCGTCGCACGCGAGGGGCGGTACGCTCTGCTGGAGTTGCCGTCCGGTGAGATGCGGATGGTTGACGTACGCTGCCGGGCGACCATCGGGCGCGTGGGCAACGTGGATCACGACAACGTGCAACTCGGCAAGGCGGGCCGCAAGCGCTGGATGGGCAAGCGGCCAACGGTCCGAGGCTCCGCGATGAATCCGGTTGACCACCCGCATGGTGGCGGTGAGGGCAAGGCCCCGATCGGTCATGACTCTCCGCGCAGTCCGTGGGGCAAGCGGACACTCGGAAAGCGAACCCGCAAGCGGAGTAAGCCGTCGAACCGGTTCATCGTGCGGCGGCGCTACGCGCGGAAGTAATACAGTCTTCGCACAAGGAGCGAAGCGAGCTAATGGCAAGATCACTGAAGAAGGGCCCTTTCGCAGACGAGCATCTGCTGTCGAAGGTCCGGGAGATGAACCGGGCCGGTGAGAAGAAGATCATTCGCACGTGGTCAAGGCGATCGACAATCTTCCCGGAGATGGTGGGACACACCATCGCGGTATATGACGGTCGCAAGCACGTGCCGGTGTACATCAGTGAGAACATGGTGGGGCATAAGCTGGGCGAGTTTGCGCCCACGCGCACGTTCCGCGGAATGCGGCCGGGGCGTCCCGGTGGCGAACGAGTGACTTCGGTGCGGCCCGGAGAGCGCGGCTAAGCCGTCAGTTGGGAGATAGCACAATGGAAGTTAAGGCACAGGCGAAGTATCTCAGACGCGGGCCGCGCAAGGTGCGGCGTTACACGAAGTTGATCGTAGGCAAGCATATCGATGAGGCGCGCGCGATACTTGCGGTCCAGTCGAGTCCGGCATGCCGGGAGCTTGAGAAGGTGCTGGCGTCGGCGATCGCAAACGCCGAGAACAATCACAATCTCGACGCTGAGGATCTCACGGTAGAGAGGGCCTTCGTCGATGAGGGTATGACGATCCCCCGTATCAAACCGCGGGCACGGGGCCGGGCGGATCGTATAAAGAAGCGCACCTGCCACGTCACGGTCATCCTTAGCGACGGGGCAGAGGAGTAACAGGTCGGGCGATCGTCGTCGCAGAGGGCGACAACAAACTGGCGCACATATCTGGGAGCTGAAGACCGGATGGGTCAGAAAGTAAATCCTTACGGGTTCCGTCTCGGGGTCATCCGCGACACGCGGAGCAAGTGGTTCGCGGAGGGCATGGAGTACCGTAATCAACTGGTCGAGGACTTGAACGCGCGCAAGATCATTCAGGAGCGGCACCATCATGCCGGCATCTCCGATGTGATAATTGAGCGCACGGCCGACGCGGTCACGATCACGATCGAGAGCGCGAAACCGGGTATCATCATCGGGCGCGGAGGCGCGGACGTCGATCGACTGCGGCGCGACCTCGATGAGATGATGACCGGTAGAGTGCGCGTCAACGTTGAGGAGACGAAGGCGCCCGAGACGCGGGCCCAGCTTATCGCCGAGGAGATCGCCAGTCAGATCGAGCGCAGAGCGTCGATCAGGCGTGCGATGGGCCAGGCGGTGGAGCGGGCGAGGCGCGCCGGTGTGGACGGGATCCGGATCGCAGTGAGCGGTCGGCTGATGGGCGCTGAGATCGCGCGAACCGAGCGGGTCGGCCCCGAGGGGAGTGTGCCCCTGCACACTCTGCGCGCCGACGTGGAGAAGGGTTTCTCCGAGGCGGTCACCGGATATGGGCATATCGGCGTACAGGTGTATGTGTGTAACGGGGAGATCCTGCCACCTCCGCCGAGTCCACCCGAGGGACAGGTTGAGGCGGAGAAAGAGAAGCGCGAAGCCGCCGAAGTCGAGGCCGAAGAGGCCGCAGAGCAGGAAGCTTCGGCGGCCCGGCCGGAGGAGACCCCGAGCGAGGCGACTGAAGAGCCCTCAGAGCCAGCCGGCGAGGGCGAGGAAGCCGCGATTGATGAGCTTCTCACAGAGGCGGACGAGGCCGAGAGTGAGACTGTGAGCGCCTCGACCGAGACCGCGGCGCCGGACGAGACGGTGGCGGTGAGCGGGATGGATGCCGCCGAGCGCGCCGAACCGGACGTAGAGGATGAGCTTGAAGACGCAGTAGATGACGACGATAACGCCGAGGAGGACACCGGCGATGTTGATGCCCAAGCGCACGAAACACCGTAAGCAGCAAAGAGGCAGGATGAAGGGCAAGGCGCAGCGTGGCTGCAACGTGGACTTCGGCGACTTCGGCCTGATGGCCGTCGAGCCCGCGTGGATCACTTCGAGGCAGATTGAGGCGGCACGTGTGGCGATGACGCGATATGCCCAGCGTGGCGGGAAGGTCTGGATTCGCATCTTCCCCGACAAGGCGGTTACGAGTCGGGGTCAGGAGATGCCGATGGGGAAGGGCAAGGGCGCGCCGGAGTATTACGTGGCCGTTGTCAAGCCCGGTCGAGTGTTGTTCGAGATGGCCGGTGTGAGCGCCGACGTGGCGCGCGAGGCGATGCGCCTCGCCGGGCATAAGCTTCCAATTAAGACGCAGTTCGTCAGCAGGGAGGGCCTTGACCGATGATGCCCGATGATGCGCACAGCACTACCGACTTCATGGAAGCATGTCGGGACAGCACGGATAACGAACTGCTCGAACTGCGGGGCCAGATCGTCGAGAGCCTTCAGAATCTGCGATTTCGGACCGCCTCCGGACAGATCGATGATCCGATGCGGATCCGCAAGTATCGCAAGGCGATTGCACGCATAAACACTATCCTTCAGGAGCGCCGGCTCGGCATCGACCGGAGCCGCTGAATGCAGAGAGAGGCAGGACCGCGATGAGTGAGCGCTCTGTTAGCAGGAAGCCGACCCGCGAGGGCATTGTCGTGAGCGACAGGATGGAGAAGACGGTGGTCGTGGAGGTGGAACGCACCACCCGCCACCCGCTCTATGACAAGGTGCTCAGGCGAAGCACGAAATTCAAGGCACACGATGAGCGGAACGAGTGTCGGACCGGGGACCAGGTGCGGATCATGGAGTGCCGACCTCTGAGCAAGAGCAAGTCCTGGCGTGTCGTGGATATTCTCCGGCGCGCCGAGTGAGAGGCGAGACGCCGAAAGCAGCAGTAGGAGGAAGACCAAGTGAGTTGGCAACCAGAGGACCTGCGCAACATTGCGCTTGTCGGTCACCGGGGCGTGGGCAAGACTTCGCTGAATGAGGCCATGCTGCACGTGTCGGGGGCGGTGCAGCAGTTGGGCTCGGTAGATGATGGGACTGCGGTGGCGGACTTCGAGGAACAGGAGCGAGAGCGGAACATCTCGATCTCCCCGGCGCTTTGCCATGTCGAGCATGGTGGCTCAAAGATAAACATCATTGACTGCCCCGGCTACTCTGAGTTTTACGTGGATGCGCTCTACGGGCTGTGGGCGGTGGAGAATGCGCTGCTGGTAATGGACGCGGCGGCGGGCGTCGAAGTGCACACGATCAAGATGTATGAGGCGGCGCGTGACACGGGTGTGTCGGTTATCGGCGTGGTGAACAAGCTCAACGCCGAGCGGGCGGATTTCGACGAGGCGGTCGCCAGCATGAACGAGAGTCTTCCCGATTGTGAGGCCGTGGGCGTCCAACTGCCCATCGGGCAGGGAGAGGCGTTCGAGGGCGTCGTGGACCTGCTTGCACAGAAGGCGTTCATGGGCGCGGGGGAGGAGACGGATATCCCCGCGGAGATGGAGGACGCGGTGGAAGAGGCACGGGAGAGACTCATAGACGCCGTCGCCGCCAGCGATGACGATCTTATGATGCAGTATTTCGAAGAGGGAACGTTAAGCGAGGATGAGCTGATCGGGGGCTTGAAGACGGCGGTCGCCGCCGGGACGCTGGTACCGGTGCTGTGCACTGCCGCGACGGCGGAGACGGGCATCACGCCGCTGATGGATTTCGTCGCAGATGTCGCGACATCGCCCGCCGATGCGGCACCGCGCACGGGCGTGGAGGGCGAGGAAGAGGTCGAGTTGACGGCCGATCCCGACGGCCCGGTGGCCCTGATGGTGTTCAAGACGCTGACCGATCCCTACGTGGGGCAGATGAGTCTGATGCGCGTCGTGTCGGGCACCGTATCAGCGGACCAGGATGTGTACAATCCACGCAGTGAGGAGCGGGAGCGCCTGTCGAGCCTGGGGGTCAACCAGGCTCGCGAGAGCGAGAACGTCGAGCAGTTGGTCGCCGGCGACATGGGGTCGGCTGTAAGACTCGACGATACGGCCACCGGCGATACTCTCGCGGAGCAGGGCAGTGAGCTGGAGATCCCGCGGCCCGGCGCGCCGGATTCGATGTATGCAGTGGCAGTAACCGCGGCCTCGAGAGCGGACGCGGACAAGATGTCCGATGCGCTGACGCGACTGACTGCGGAGGACATGGGTCTGAAGTACGAGCGCAACACTGAGACCGGTGAGTTGCTGCTGAAGGGGCTCGGGCCGATGCATCTCGATGTTGCGGTCGCGAAGCTTCAGAAGCAGTACGATGTCGATGTGCAGATGAGCGAGCCGCGTGTGGCCTACCGGGAAACGGTTCGGCGAGCGGTGCGGGTGCAGGGGCGGCACAAGAAGCAGACGGGCGGACGCGGGCAGTTCGGCGACGTCTGGATCCGCGTGGAGCCGCTGCCGCGGGGTGAGGGCTTCGAGTTCGTCAACGAGATCAAGGGCGGGTCAGTGCCGACGAACTACATTCCCGCCGTGGAGAAGGGCATCGTGCAGGGTATGGAGCGGGGGCACCTTGCCGGGTATCCGATTGTTGACATGCGGGTGACGCTCGATGACGGCAGTTCCCATCCAGTTGACTCGTCGGATATGGCGTTTCAGACAGCGGCGGGGATCGCGCTGCGCAATGCGATGCAGCAGGCCCAGCCCGTGCTGCTGGAGCCAATCATGGACGTGACTGTGACCGGCCCCGAGGACATCATGGGCGACATCATGAGCGATCTCAACTCGAAGCGGGGCAAGATCATCGGCACCGAGCAGGTCGGCACCATGCAGGCGATCAAGGCCCAGGTGCCGCAGAGCGAGATGATGCGCTATGCGGCCGACCTTCGCTCGATCTCACAGGGTCGCGCAAGTTACGAGATGTCTTTCTCGCACTACGAGGAGCTTCCGGCACATCTGACGGATCAGGCAATTGCCGAAGCGAAGCAGCGCGAGGAGAGCGACGAAGAGTAAGCCCGCGGGCAAGCCGGCCCGTGTTACCTTCGACATGTGCAGCAATGAGGTAAGCGAAAATGATACAGAACACGACAAGGTTGAAGGTCGCCGATAACTCAGGAGTGCGCGCGCTGTTTTGTATTCGCGTGATGGGGAAGAGCGGCGCGAGGTACGCCACGCTCGGTGACGAGATAATCTGCTCGACGAAGGCAGTCACACCGCAGAGCACAATCCCGAAGGGGGAGGTCGTGCGTGCCGTGGTCGTGCGCTGCAAGGATCGCGTGCAGCGGGAGGACGGCTCGGTTATCGCGTTCGATGACAACGCTGCGGTGATAGTGGATGAGAACAAGAATCCGCAGTGCACGCGCGTATTCGGTCCGGTTGCGCGAGAACTGCGTGACAGAGAATACATGAGGATCGTCTCTCTGGCCCCCGAGGTCATTTGAGATTAGGGAGTTGTCAGCGATGGGGCGCAACAGAGGTAGCAAGCGGAAGATGCGGATCAAGGTCGGGGACACGGTCGAGGTCATCGCGGGCAAGGATCGTTCGATGCCGGGTCGGGTGCGCCGCGGTGAGGTGATCGACGTCGATCCGGAGACGAACCGCGTGACCATTGACGGGATCAACATCGTCAAGAAGGCTGTGCGGCAGACACAGCAGATGCAGCAGGGCGGGATCATGGACAGACCCGCGCCGATCGACGCGTCCAATGTGATGCTGGTCTGCACCGAGTGCGATGAACGCACCCGGGTGGGCAGGCGGGTAGATGAGGAAGGCCGGAAGGTCCGCGTATGCAAGAAGTGCGGCGCGGACATATACTACGAGTGACCTCCCGGGCGGCGAGCCGCCAGGATCGGTGGGACAGATAATGACTGATACAGAGACAAAGGAAGCTGTTGTTTCGCAGAAGCCTCGCCTGAAGGCAAGGTTTGAGGACGAGATCATGGAGGCGCTGACCGAGCGCTTTGATTACGACAATGTGTTGGAGGTGCCGCGTCCTCGGAAGGTAAGCGTCAACATGAGCGTGCCGGAGGCGCAGAGCGATATTGAGTCGCTCGATGCCGCGCGGCGCGAGCTTTCGCTGATCGCGGGGCAGATGCCGGCGGTGACCCGGGCGCGAAGGGCGATCTCGAACTTCGGCATCCAGAAGGGGCAGCCGATCGGCCTGCGCGTCACCTTGCGCGGCAACCGAATGTGGGAGTTCATCGACCGTCTTTTCAACGTAGCGCTACCGCGTATCAGGGACTTCCGCGGACTGCCCGCCGACGCCTTTGATGGTCGCGGGAACTACAGCCTGGGAATCGACGACGAACTGATCTTCCCGGAGCTAAGCTATGACGAGGTGGAGAGTTCGCGGGGCCTCGACATTGCGATAGTGACGACTGCCGAAACCGACGAGGAGGCGCGGGAGCTTCTGATGGCTCTCGGCCTGCCTCTGGAGCGAGGCTGAGCCGTAAAGAGTTCAGGAGGCTTGTGAACCGTGGCTAAGAAATCGTGGATAATCGATGCGAAGCGCGAGCACAAGTTCAGCACGCGGGATTATAACCGGTGCGGACTGTGTGGCAGGAGGCGGGGTTACATGAGGAAGTTCGGTATCTGCCGCATCTGCTTCAGGGAGAACGCCCTTGAGGGCAATATACCCGGCGTTCGCAAGGCAAGCTGGTAACACGGGCTGAGACAGCGACAGGGACGCAGAGGCGTTCAGAGGCGTAACGGTCGCAGCCGTGGCGCTCGCAGGAGGAAAGCAATGGCTGTTTTGACAGATCCGATCTCAGATATGCTGACGCGCGTGCGCAACGCCGCCATCGCGCGGCATCTTGACGTGGACGTACCGGTCTCGAAGATGCACCTCGAGATCGCGAAGATACTGCATCGCGAGGGATACATCCGGGGCTATCAGCTCATCAATCGCGGGCGCACGGTGCGGATCAGGCTTCGCTACGATGAGCACCGGGAGCCGGTAATCCAGGGCTTGAAGCGTATCAGCAAGCCCGGACGCCGGGTATACGCGGGCAAGGATGAGCTGCCGCGCGTGCTCGGGGGTCTCGGCGTTGCGATTATCAGCACCAGCCAGGGCGTGCTGACAGATCGCCAGGCGCGTGAGCGCGGTATCGGTGGCGAGGTAGTAGGACAGATCTGGTAAACCTTCGACAGGGAGATTTGCACCATGTCCAGGATAGGAAGTATGCCCATCGAGGTACCGAGCGGAGTTTCGGTGGACATCGATGATCGCAATGTCGCGACAGTTCGCGGACCGAACGGCGAACTGACGCAGCAGTTGAACAGGCGGATGGATATCGCGCTGGCGGACGATGTGATCAGCATTGAGCGACCGAGCGACAATCGAGAGGATCGTTCCCTCCACGGCCTGACTCGCGCGCTTCTGGCGAACATGATCGAGGGCGTGACCGAGGGCTTTGAGAAGAGGCTGGAGATCCACGGCATTGGCTATCGGGCGGAGATGGATGGGACGAAGCTCGTCATGCGGCTCGGGTTCTCCCATGAGGTGATCTTCGATCCTCCGGAGGGCGTTGAGGTTGCGGTGGAGGAGAACACGAAGGTGATCGTCCGAGGCGCCGACAAGCAGAAGGTGGGACAGTTGGCGGCAGAGATAAGGATGTCGCGCCCGGCCGAGCCCTACAAGGGCAAGGGCGTGCGGTATGAAGGTGAGCATATCCGGCGCAAGGCCGGTAAGGCTGCGAAGGTCGGAGCGGATATGTAAGACGGTTCAATCCCAGGCGGCGACGACGCCGAGGTGTCATAAGTGAAAGCTGAAGTAGATCGAAAAGCACAGAGGAAGAAGCGGCACATGCGTGGCCGCCGTAAGCTGGTCGGCACGCCCGAGAGGCCAAGGCTGGCGGTGTTCATCAGTCTGAACCATATCTACACACAGGTTGTGGATGACTGGGCCGGAGAGACGATGGTCTCGGCGGCAACGGTGGAGGACGAGGTCGCGGACCAGTGCGATGCCTCCACGATCAATAGTGACGCCGCAAAGGTGGTCGGACGTGTAATCGCCGAACGTGCGCTTGCGCAGGACATCGAGCAGGTGTGCTTCGATACCGGCGGGCGGAAGTATCATGGTCGAGTCGCCGCGCTTGCGGACGCGGCTCGAGAAGCAGGACTGGACTTTTAGGGTGGCGAGAGATCATGGCTGACAGCATAAAGGGGACGCAGAGGCGCAGTACGATCGGCGTCAAGCCGAAACTTCGTGAGACGGTTCGTTCGCTCGGCCTGCGCGGCATCGGACAGAGCAATGTGGTGCCGGACAACGAGGCGATGCGAGGGATGATTCGCACGGTCTCCCATCTTGTTGAAATCGAACCCGCAGAAGGGTAATAGGAGCGTTTTTGTGATGGATCTTGGAAGCCTTCGCCCGAACAAGAGAGGACGTAAGTCGAAAAAGCGCGTTGGCCGGGGAATCGCCGCGGGCCAGGGTAAGACTGCCGGGCGTGGTGAGAAGGGGCAGAAGCACAGGTCGAGTATCGCCCCCGGCTTTGAGGGTGGACAGACGCCGCTGTATCGGCGAGTCCCGACTCTGCGCGGTATCTCAAGCGCTGCGCACAATATCGGCATCTTCCGCAGGGAGTACGCGGTGGTCAATGTGGGCAGCCTGGGCGAGAAGTTCGAGGCGGACGCCGAGGTGACACCTGAGGCGCTGCTCGCCTGCGGCCTGATCAGCAAGGTTCTTGACGGTGTCAAGATTCTCGGGACCGGCGAGATTGACCGGCCGTTGACAGTGCGGGCGCACGCTTTCAGCGCCTCGGCACGCGAGAAGATCGAGGCCGCGGACGGCCTCGTGGAGGTGATCGACGAATGAGAGAGCGATTGTCTTCCTTCGCACAGGCGATGCGCGTTCCGGACCTGCGCAAGCGGATACTGTTCGTATTCGCTATGCTCGGCGTCTATGTGGCATGCGCGCACGTACCGCTGCCGGGGATAGACAGGGCACAGCTCGAGCAGCTTTTCCGCGGCGTTGGCGGGCTCGGCGAACTACTCGACGCCTTCGCGGGAGGATCGCTGCGGCGCTTCTCAGTGATGGCGCTTGGCATAATGCCCTATATCTCTGCGGCGATTATCATGCAGCTTCTGGCGATGGCGATCCCTGCCCTCGAAGAGCTTCAGAAGGAGGGCGAGTACGGGCGACAGAAGATCAACGCGTGGACGAAGTATCTCACACTCGTGGTCTGCGTGCTGCAGGCGTTCGGGATGATCGCCTTCCTGCGCGGTAACCAGGCGTTCATCGGCGACACGCTGCTCATGCTCTACGTGGTGTTGATGCTGGTCGCGGGCACGTGTTTCCTGATGTGGATGGCCGATCTTGTGACCGAGCACGGCATCGGGCAGGGCGTGTCGATTCTGATTTTCGCGGGAATCATCACCTACATGCCTCAGGAGGTCGCAGCGACGGTCCGTCTCCTGCAGGGTGGAGAGATCTCGCTGGCCAATATCGCGTTCCTCGGGATCATCATGTACGCCACGGTTTATGTGATCGTGATCTTCGAGCAGGCGGAGCGTAAGATCCCGGTGCAGTATGCGAAGCGGGTGCGCGGGCAGCGGGTGTACGGTGGACAGACCAGCTACCTTCCGCTGAAGGTGAATCAGGCGGGGGTTATGCCGATTATCTTCGCCATCTCGGTGGCGATGTTCCCCGGGCAGATCGCTCAGGGTCTGAGTTCCCCGGCCATGACGGCACGGATTGCAGAGACCTTCCGTATCGGAGAAGAGGCGGTTAGCAGGGCGATGTTCTCGCTGGTGCAGTTTACCTCACCGGGTGAGAATATCTTCGCGTCCTTCCTCTATTTCGTGCTGGTGATCATATTCACGTACTTCTACACCGCGGTCACCTTCAACCCGGAGCAGATCTCGGAGAATCTGCAGAAGAACGGTGGAGCGGTTCCAGGGATACGTCCGGGACAGAGCACGCGTGACTACCTCGACAGGATACTCTACCGTATCACGCTGGCGGGCGCGCTGTTCCTGGGTGTGGTGGCGCTGATGCAATTCTATGTGGGTGACATTACCGGTGTGACGACCTTCACTCTTGTTGGAGGGACCTCGCTGCTGATCGTAGTGGGCGTGGCGCTTCACACCACGCAACAGATCGAGGCGCAGTTGCTGATGCGTCATTACAAGGGCTTCTTGAAGTAGAGGGAGCGGGGATTGATGGCAGGGAAAGAGCACAATCTGGTAATGCTGGGCGCACCCGGAGCCGGAAAGGGCACCCAGGCGAAGATGCTCTCGGAGGAGTTGGGCATACCGCATATCTCCACCGGCGACATACTCCGGATGGCGGTGGCGGAGGGGACCGAGCTTGGCCAGCAGGCGAAGGGCTACATGGACCGCGGCGAACTGGTCCCGGACGAGTTGGTGATCGCTATCGCTCGCGAGCGTCTGGCAGAGCCCGACTGCGAGGACGGCTTTCTGCTCGACGGCTTCCCGCGGACTGTGCCGCAGGCGGAAGCTCTGGAGGAAGTGCTCGATGAACTGGACCGCGAGCCGCTGAAGGTCATCAACCTCGATGTGAGTGAGGAAGAACTGGTGCGGCGACTGGCCGGTCGGCGGGTATGCTCCGAGTGCGGTGAGATCTACCATATCGATTACTCCGATGTTGAGGACGGAGGCGTCTGCCCGAAGCCGGAATGTAACGGGGAGATCGAGCAGCGAAGCGACGATCGGCCCGAGGCCATCCGGGAGCGGCTGAGAGTGTATGCCGATCAGACTGAGCCGCTTATCGATTACTATGACGAGCGCGGACTTCTCGCGCAAATCTCCGGAGAGGGACCGCCGGAGGAGATCGCCGAGCGTGTGCTGCCCGCAGTGCGGGGCTGAGGATGTTCTCACCACGCATAGTAGGTGAACAGCCGCGTCTGAAGACGCAGACCGAACTGGAGACCATGCGCCACGCTGGGAAGATACATGCGCGGACGATCGCGCGACTGCGTGAGGCGATCGCTCCAGGTGTGACAAGCGCGCAGCTTGACTGTATTGCCGAGGAGACTATTCTCGACGCCGGGGCGAAGCCATCTTTCAAGGGCTATCAGGGCTATCCGGCGACGATCTGTTCACAGGTGAACGAGGTAGTCGTTCACGGCATTCCGTCCGAGGATGAGGTCCTCGAGGAGGGCGACATCTTCGGGGCGGATCTGGGCGTGATGTGGGAAGGATATCATGCCGACGGGGCGTTCACCGTGGGCGTGGGAGAGATCGGCGGGGAGGCGCAGCGGCTGATTGAGGTGACCCGGGAGTCACTTCAGCTTGCGATCGAGCAGGTGGAGCCGGGCAACACGATCCGGGACGTCGCCACCGCGGTGCAGGGTCATGCCGAGGGCGCGGGCTTCAGCGTGGTGCGGGCATTGATCGGGCACGGTATCGGCTCCGAGATACATGAGCCGCCACAGGTGCCCAACTTTGTCGATGATGCGGATCGAGCGTGTTACGAGGTCGAGTTGCAGGCCGGAATGACCCTGGCGATAGAGCCGATGGTGAACGCAGGGGGAGCAGATGTATGTCAGGATGCGGACGGATGGAAGGTCCGCACCCGTGACGGGAGTCTTTCAGCACATTTCGAGCACACAGTGGCAGTCACAGATGACGGCCACTGGATACTGACAGCGCCCTGAGAGGCGCAAGAAAAAGAGGCACGATAAACTTATGGCGAAGAAGCAGACCAAGCAGAAGAAAGAGCCTAAGATGCTTCGCGTGCTGGGCACCGTGATGGAGAAGCTTCCGGACGCGGTGTTTAAGGTTGAGTTGGAGAACGGGCACGAACTTCTGGCTCATGTCTGCGGCAAGATCCGCATGAGGTATATCCGCATCATGCCGGGCGACCAGGTTACGGTGGAGATATCGCCGTACGATCTGTCGCGCGGGCGGATCGTCTGGCTGCACAAGTAACGAGGAGCGGTCATTTGACGAGGCTCGCTCGTGGTGCGGCAAGGGGATCACTGCGTACATGATCAGGGCGGCGTGATATCGCCCTGAGAGCAGTGCGTCCTGCAACTCTTCGCCTTCTTATGAGGAGATGGTGGTAGTGAAGGTACAGTCGTCAGTGAAGAGGCGTTGCGACAAGTGCAAGATAATCCGGCGCAAGGGCGTCGTGCATGTAGTCTGTTCGAATCCGCGGCACAAGCAGCGGCAGGGTTAATGCGTGTCACGATGCGAGCGTCAACACTGAATACGATGGAGGAGGATTTTCCGTGCCCAGAATTGCCGGCGTAGATCTGCCTGCGAATAAGCGGGTCGAGATTGCCCTGACGTATATTTACGGTATCGGGCGCTCGACGGCGAAGCGGATTCGCGAGCAGGCACAGATCGATCCACAGACGAAGATGCGCGATCTGACGGAACAGGAAGCGGCGCGAGTGCGCGAGATCATAGATCGCGATTACACGATCGAGGGAGACAAGCGGCGTGAGGTTGCCGCGAACATCCAGCGTTTGATCGAGACCGGGACATATCGCGGTCAGAGGCATCGGCGTGGACTGCCCGTGCGGGGTCAGCGCACGCGGACGAATGCGCGCACTCGTAAGGGTAAGAGGAAGACCGTGGCCGGAAGGCGACAGCCCACCGCGAAGACCTGATGGTAGCGGTCGTGTCCGGTGAGATCATACAGGAGGCAAGAGCATGGCAGACGAGCGCGAGCAGGCCTCAGCGCCTGAGGAAGAGGAAGCAGCGCCTACGGCCGAGCAGGCGGAGTCAACCGAGAGACAGCGCGCGCAGCGCGGGCGCGGCAGGGGTGCGCGGGGCAGGGCGTACATCAAGTCAACGTTTAACAATACGATCATCACGATCACCGATGAACGCGGGAACACGGTAACGTGGGCCAGCGGCGGCACGGTGGGCTTTGAGGGCACCCGGAAGGGGACGCCCTTCGCGGCTCAGCTTGCGGCCGAGAATGCCGCGCGCAAGGCGATGGATATCGGCATCCGCCGGCTCGAGGTGTTCACGAAGGGGCCGGGATCGGGCCGGGAGACCGCGGTTCGAGCGATGCAGGGTGTCGGGATGGACGTAGGCGAGATCAAGGACATAACACCGCAGCCGCATAACGGCTGCCGTCCGAAAAAGCGACGACGAATGTAGGAGTGCAGCAGCAGGCAGGCCGGCGTCCCGAGGGCCGCACGGTCGCCTGCGGAGGTGAAAGGTTAGATGGCGCGTTATACCGGACCAGTATGTCGGCTATGCCGGCGCGAGGGACAGAAGCTGTTTCTGAAGGGCGAGCGCTGCCACGGCCCCAAGTGCGCGGTGGACAGGAAGAGTTATCCGCCCGGCGAGCAGGGTGGTCAGCGGCGCGGTCGCAGGCGGCCGTCGGATTACGCCCTGCAGCTTCGTGAGAAGCAGAAGATGCGGACGATCTACGGCGTGATGGAGAAGCAATTTCGAGGCTACGTGGACATGGCCCTGAAGGCGAAGGGCGTGACCGGCTTCGTGTTGCTGTCGCTGCTCGAGCGACGTCTCGACAGCGTGCTTCGCCTGGGAGGCTTCGCCTCCAGTCAGAATCAGGCTCGCCAGATTGTGCGTCATCGGCATATCACCGTGAACGGCACGATCTGCGACATACCCTCACGAATCGTCGAGGAGGGTGACGAGATCGAGGTGCGGGAGGGGCACAGAGATCTGCAGCCTGTGGTCGCAGCCATCGAGCGGGGGTACAGCGCCCCGGAGTGGCTGGATGTTGACAGTGACAGGCGAGTAATCACGGTGACGCGACTGCCGGAACCAGATGACATTCAGGTCGATGTTGACGAGCAGCAGGTAGTCGAATTCTACTCGCGCTAAATGGTCGCGTTGGCCGGAACAGGCGACGAAGGAGAGTCTTCCATGATAGAGGAGCTCGCCCCCAGCATGGTGGCGCTGGAGCTTTCCGACAAGTACGGAAAGTTTGCTATCGAGCCGCTGGAGAGGGGTTTCGGGCACACGCTGGGAAGCGCGTTCAGACGCGTGCTTCTGGCGCACATACCGGGGGCCGCGGTGACGGATGTAAGGATCGAGGGGGTCCCGCACGCCTTCACAACCATCGATGGCGTCTATGAGGACGCCACGGAGATATGCCTCAATCTCAAGGAGCTTGCGATCAAGTTCCATGAGGAGGCGGATGATGAGGATGAGAAGATCGCCCACATCGAGGCGGAGGGCGAAGGTGAGATAGTCGGTGGTGACATCAAGTGCCCTCCGGGCATCGAGATCATCAACCCCGACATCCACATTGCGACGATCACCGATGACGACGCGAGTCTTTACATGGATCTGTGGGTCGCGCGAGATACGGGCTACCATCCAGTTGAGGAGCCCGGTCGCGAGAAGCGGCCCGGCGATGTGATCGCGCTGGACGCTTTGTTCGCGCCGATCGCTCGCTGCACCTATCGTGTTGAACCCACGCGTCTCGGGCACCGCACGGATCTCGATCGGCTGATGCTTGAGGTGTGGGGTGACGGGACTATCATCCCCGAAGACGCGGTTCGTGAGGCCGCGGAGATACTTGTGGGGTACATCACGGTCTTTGCGGAGATCGAGATGCCCGAGGAGGAAGAGGTGGAGGAGGTTCCCGAGGAGGACGAGGTTGAGGCCAAGCTACTGAACCAGCCTATTGAGGAGTTGGACTTCTCGGTCCGAACCTTCAACTGCCTTAAGAAGGAGCACATAAACACCGTCGGCGACCTGGTGGTGAAGACCGAGGACGAATTGCTGGACATACGTAACTTCGGGAAGCGGTCGCTCGAGGAGGTCATCGAGAATCTGGCCGCGCTCGATCTGACGCTGGCGGAGCCTGAAGAGGCCGAAGAGCTTGTCGAGGAAGAGGACGGTTAGAGCATCGGGCGCCGCGAGCGGCGCATGTGAGGAATAATAATGCGACATCGCAAGGATCACAGAAAACTCGGGCGCCCGACGGATCAGCGCCTTGCCATGCTGCGCAGTCAGATGGATTCGCTGCTGCGTCATGGACGCATCAAGACAACCGTGCAGAAGGCCAAGGAGACCCAACGGATGGTGGAGAAGCTCATCTCCACCGCAAAGGGTGGCGACCTTCACGCGCGACGCCAGGTGCTGAAGAAGATTCGTGACAGGGATCTTGTTGACTATCTGTTCGAGGACGTCGCGCCTCGGTATGCCGAGCGCAACGGCGGATACACGCGGGTGATTCGCGCGGGCAGGCGGACGGGTGACAATGCCGAGATGGCTATCCTGGAGTTGACCGACTGAGATTGCGGCGGGTGACCAGATGCGAAGGGTATCGCTGGTGGTGCAGTACGACGGTACCGATTACCACGGCTTCCAGCGACAGCCCGGATTGCCCACCGTGCAACTTGAGTTGGAGGAGGCGCTGAGCCGACTGCTCGGCGAGTCGGTGACGATCCTCGGGGCAGGACGCACCGACGCCGGGGTTCATGCCTTCGGGCAGACCGTAACGTTTGACACGGAAAGTCCGGTGCCGACCGCGCGGATTGTGCATGCACTCAACGGGCTCCTGCCGGATACGGTGTCGGCTGTTGAGGCTCGTGAAGTGCCGCAGGAGTTCCACCCGCGCTACGACGCGCTCGGGAAGCTCTACGGTTACCGGGTACTGAACCGGGAGTTGCCTTCGCCGTTCATCGGGCGTTACGCGTGGCACCTGGCAAAGCCGTTGGATTTGCCGCTGATGAGAGAGGCCGCCGGCAGTTTGCGGGGGAGACACGATTTCGTCGGCTTCAGTTCATCGGGCAGCGAGGTACAGGACACGGTGCGGGATCTGAGGCGTCTTGATGTTGAGCGGCACGGTGAACTGGTGGAGATACGTGCGGAGGCGGATGGTTTCCTTTACATGATGGTGCGGCGGCTCGTTGGGGCGCTGGTGGATGCGGGCATCGGAGCGCTGTCGGTCACTGAGGTGCAGCGAATCCTGAGAAGTCGAGATCGTTGCCGGTGCAGGACAGTCGCGCCGCCGCAGGGGCTGAGTCTGATCAAGGTGAGCTACTGAGGTGGGGCGATCGGCCTCACCCTTGAGGAGGAAGTATGATGCAGAACAAGACACTTTCGGCCAACGCGGCGGATATCGAGCGGCGATGGTTTGTCGTGAGCGCCCGCGGGAGGGTGCTGGGAAGGCTTGCCAGCGAGATCGCGGCGGTACTGCGTGGCAAGCATCGGCCCGACTTTACGCCACACGTTGATTGCGGAGATCACGTGATCGTGGTCGATGCCGACGCGGTCAGGTTGACCGGCAACAAGGCTGTGGACAAGCGGCATTACTGGCACACGGGTTATCCCGGACACCTGCGGTCGAAGACTTACGCCGAGTTGCTCGAGACCGAGCCTGAGGAGGTCATCAGGCGAGCGGTGAAGGGAATGCTGCCGCACACGCCACTCGGCCGGAAGATGTTGCGGAAGCTGAAGGTTTATAGTGGCTCGGAGCACCCGCATTCGGCACAGCAGCCCGAGCCGCTGCCGGAGAAGTAGAGCGCGCAGGCGATACCAAACGCAGGAGGAGACGACTTTGGCAAAGCATGAGGGATACGGAACGGGGCGGCGCAAGTCCGCCGTCGCAAAGGTCTGGCTGATCCCGGGCGGTTCGGGAGACATCACGATTAACGAGATGAGCGCGCGCGATTACCTCAAGCGCGAGAGACTCGCGATCGTAGTGAGGGAGCCGTTCGAGACCACCGACACCGTTGGTCGGTACGATGCAAAGTGCATCGTAAGCGGAGGCGGTCTGTCGGGACAGGCAGGCGCGGTTCGACACGGCATCGCCAATGCTCTCGTGGATGCGAATCCCGATCATCGCGGTCTGCTGGGTCCAGCGGGCCTTCTGACCCGCGATCCGCGCGTCAAGGAGCGCAAGCACGCGGGCTTCCGAAAGGCGCGACGAGGCAAGCAGTTCTCGAAGCGCTGAGGAGGTCTGCGGGGCGGTCGAAAAGGCGTTGCTGCTCCGTGATGGCTGCTGCACGGAAGTGACTTTTTCGCAAGCGCGCTTACCATGATCGAGAGTGGGGCCGCCACGGCTGTGGCGGCCTCTTTTTTTCGATCGCACGAAACTCAGACGCCGGTACAGCAGTCTATGGAGATAGTCCATTAACAGGGAGTCTGATGTCAATGCGTATGTCACGCTGTCTCGCGCCTCTGCTCGCAGTCCTGTTGACGCTGCCCGCCGCGGCGGCGTCCCATCATGGTGAGGAGATAGCACAACTGGTTGCGGAGCAGGGGCTGCAGGTGTATGAAGAGATGCCGGCGGATGCCGACGGCGAGTTGGAGAGCCCCCTGCTGGTTGACAGTAGAGGAAAGCGCAACATAGCTGAGACCAATCTCAACTTCGCCGTGGCACTGCTTGCCTCTAACACAGAGGAAGAGCTGGCGAGGCAGGTCGTCTCCGCGGTGCTCGAGCATCAGGATACGGTCGAAGGGTCCCCCACGCGCGGGCTTTTCCGCTGGTTCGCTGATGAGGCTGAGGACTACAGCGCGGATGCAACGATGTATATCGCGCCGACGCTGGCGCATCTCGCGCGGACCGTTGAGGGGCGTGACCTGCGCGGGGATCTTGAGCAGCGGGCCGCGCTGGCCGCTGAGGGCCTGTTGAACATGCGCGAGCGCCCGCGCCGAGGTTACGGTGGAGCGATGTGGGCGGGAGCCGTGATGAGCCTCGCAGAGGTGACGGGAGACGACGCGGCGGCGAGCGAAGGCGGAAAGGTAGTTGGCAGCACGCTGGAGGCGCTGCGCAGACGGGGCCCGGGCGGTGTTCACAGCCCGACCTTCGACGCACTGCGCATTGGTGGGCTGCGCTGGGCATGGCAGCACGCACCGGACGATCAGGCGCGTGACGCAGCGGAGGCCGCGCTGGGTATCTGCTATGCGGACATGCTGCAGCGCTACGATCCTGAGATTGCGATGGTGACGGGGGCGGTTGGACGCGCCTACGCCGCCGACTACCTGGGCGAGGGCGGAGTTGCGCGTTACCTGTTGGCCTGCGATCTTCCCTCGGCTCTCGAAGGTATGACACAGGTCACACCGCTTGCGATGTACTTCGCGCTCTCCGGATTTCGCCCGGACGAGGAACTGCTCGCCCTCGAACAGATCGATTCCGAACTCGAGATGCGCACGCGGACACCGGATCCGGAGCGACAGGCGCCGGAGCAGTTCAGCACATGCACCTGGAGGACGCGTGGCCTGTCGCTGGGGACGATGAGTGGCACCGTCACCGGTTCATCGATCCCGATTCTGGCGACTTATGATGTGCAGGAGCGCCCGGCGAGTTACTTCTACGTGTTTGGAGGCCCGGCAACGGTTCACAGTGCGCAGGCGGGGCCGCTCTCGATCAGCAGCTTTGACTTCGATGAGGTCGGGGTGGGGCGGCGGCTGCGGGTCGGCGTGAGAGGTGTGCTCGGGCCCCGCGATCAGATCGATCGCGTTCTGATCAACACCGAGGAGTGGATCGGTGAGCCTGAGGCGATTGGGCAGGGCGGGACGATTGCGGTGCGCCGCGGGAGTTCGTATATCGGTGTGAGGATCCTTGCTGTCGGGGCTCCGGATAGTCCCGTCTCGGACAGGAAGCCCGCAAGGGTGGAGTGGTTTGCGGAGGGCGAGATGGACACGCTGCGGTTGACGATCTTCGGTCGCAGGGCGCGGTACGCTCTGTCGCAGCCGCTTTATGATGTCCGGGTTGGGGTACTGGTTGAGGTTGCACCCATGGATGAGTTCGGTTCGCTCGATGAGTTCGCGGGCCATATCGCGGGCCGTCGCGTCAACCAGAACATACGAGAGGAAAGGGAGCGAATCGAGGATGAGGAGGAGCGACGGATCCCCGGAAGGCATGAGATCACGCCCAGAGTGGATCAGAGGTATGCGCGCTACCGTTTCCACGAGATGACGCTGCGAGGCGAGAAGCCGCGTATCGGCCTCGAGCATGAGATGATGCGCAATCGACTGGTGTCGAGGAAGCTCCCATTCGAACTACCCGACAGCTACCTCTGGATATCACCCGGCCTGACCATGATCGAGGGGGGAGAGGTGATCGATTTCGTCGCGGAGTGATGAGATGTGGTCGCGGTGAAGGCCTATCGGCGCAGGGAGAAAACGACGAGCACACCCGCTGACACGGGTGTGCTCCGCATTTTCCCGGCGATGCCGGCGGTCAGTCGAAGATCGGTGGGGGCGGCGGCATCAGTACATCATCGTTGTCGTCCGGAGGCGTCGGCGCAGGCGGCGGAGGTGGTGCCGGATCATCGGCTGGTGGATCGTAAACGGGAGGGTCGAACTCGTGGCCATCGTCTGGTCTCTCGCCGAATGGAGTGCCATCACCGTCGCAGGCAACGAGCATAAGCGTCAGCACAATCATAATGGCGAGGACAAGATATCCTGTCTTCACTGACTGTCTCTCCTCAATGGACCATGATAACCCGGCACAGCCATTTTCGCCGGTCCGACCGGAGCAACCTCTGCCGCTTATCTTATCAGTCATGACGTGGTCTGTCCAGTACGATTTCGAATGATGTAGCACTTCTTCGTGTGCCACTGGAGGGCAAAGCAGCGCCGGCGGCGAACCGGCGTTGGGTGTGAGTACATAGTAGGTTCGAGCGATGCAGGCCATTTCGAAGGGAGACCGCCCTTATTCGGTCGTTGCGACGGGATGTTTCCGCGTGATGCCCGCTGCGAACTTCCGGCCGCTTTGTGCGTCTGTATAACTGAATTACGCGTCCCGCGATGCCCGCATGGACCGTATGGTGAAAGCGTCGTTGACACTTTCCATGTGCGCGAATATAATGCATGGTAGAGAAGGAGGAGCATCTGTTGCGGCGAATGTGGGCACCATGGCGGATCGGGTACGTGGCGGGTGAGCGGCCCGAGGGCTGCGTGTTCTGCCTCAAGATTGCGTCTGACGAAGACGATAGCAATCACGTTCTGCTCCGCGGTGAGCATAATGTTGTTATACTCAACACCTATCCCTACAATAGCGGGCATCTGATGGTTGTGCCCCACGCGCACGTCGGGACGCTGGCGGAACTCACGCAAGAGGCCGGTTGTGAACTGTGGGATCTTACGGGCCTCGCAGCGCAGACGGTGCGGGAGGCGCTTCATCCGCAGGGGTTGAACATAGGCATGAACATCGGGGAGGCAGCGGGGGCGGGTATCGGCGATCATCTGCATATGCACATCGTTCCTCGCTGGAACGGTGACACAAATTACATGACGACCGTTGCCGAGACACGAGTTGTACCTCAGAGCCTCGAGGAGAGTTTCGAGCAACTCAAGCCGGTAATCGACAGACTGGTGACCGGCGAGGATCAGTAACAGCCTTGGCGACTTGAGGTCAGGAAGTTAGAAAGGGGAAGAGCGATGCGACGCCACATAGTACCGATGACAGCTCTGATCGCGATCATGCTCCTGGGCATGTGCATCTCTGCGAGTGCCCAGGGCGTGCGCTTCGTCACCCCCGAGGACGGCGACACCGTGCGTGACATGGTGAGGCTGCAGGCTACCAAGCCTAGTCCCGACGAGGGCTGGATCTCCTACAAGATCTCCCAGGACGACGATGGCGACTTCGTCGCGGCGGTCACTCCGCCCTTCAGCTATCTGTGGAACACGCGCGCCCGGGATGACGAGGGGAACTACCTCTACGATGACGGACAGTATACAATCACGGCGGTAGCCCTGAATCCAAGTGGAGAGAAGATCAACGAGGCGGAGATCACCGTCACCGTCAGGAACGAGGTGGAAGCGGTCGACGCGCCGGAGGAAGTGCAACTGCGGCTCTTCTACGACCGGAACGTCGAGGTGAAGTACCGCGCCGAGGGGAGTTGGACGATGACACCCGCTTCGGATGAGGAAGATCCCGAGGATGTGTGGGAGCTGGCGCGACAGTTCGACGGTGCACTCGTCTCCAACTGGAAGAACCGTGCGATGAGTCCGACCTATGCCGCGGGACACGCGATTCTATACGTGATCGTGGGCTCCTCAGGCGCGCAGGTCGGTGACGGTGAGGTACAGGTGCTCGAGCGTGCGGGAGACAGGATAACCTATCGCGCGCTTCGCGACGGCGAAATGCGCCGCAGGCACAGCGACGACCCCGAGTTCGAACTCGCGGAGCTAACCGTGCCGATCCCCGACCGCCCGCTCCGACAGGGCGATTCCTGGGAGGGTCGCATCAAGATATGGCCAGACCCGTTGAAGGGCACCGCTACAGCCGCGGCTCCCGGAATGGGCATGGAAGATGACATGTGGATGGATGACCCGTACGGGATGCCTCATGAGATGCACCCTGAGGGCTACGGAATGATGGAAGAGGATGTGGGGATGGCCCCGCGCGCGGAGGCTACGGCTCCGACCAGGTTTGAGACGACGACGGTGCGAGCGCAGCACACGCTCGAGGGCTTCGAGTGGGTAAGCGGATACCGAACGGCCAGGATTCGCAGCACATACAACGTGGATGAGGACAAGATCACCATCCCGGTCAGTGGCGCGCCGGGCATGGCGGGCGCCGAGATGGATGAGTTCGGGGACGATATGTACTACGATGAGATGATGCCCGGAATGGGGCCACCCGGCTTCGAGGACGATATGGGGATGGGCCCGGGCACGGGGGCGGCCACCCCTGAACAGGACACGTCCTATACCGGCGAGCGGATTACCTACTGGTCATGGGAACTGCAGCGGCCGATTCGGATCGTCGATATGGTCACCCACACGCTGGAGATTCCTCGCCCGCAGGTGGCACAGATGGGCATGGAGTACGGTGACGAACCGGGAATGTACTACGAGGACCCGATGGATTACATGCCTCCCGAAGAGAGGTATGATCCCCGGCAGCGTGGTCGACGCGATATGGATGAGTATGACGCTCCGCCGCGCTGGCGTGACGACATGTATGATTATCCGGGCATGGGGCCAGGAATGGCGGCGCCCGAGCCGGTGGAGCCGATGAAGGTTCGCGTTCGGGTACAGCTCAACATTCAGGAGGTTGGGCTTTGAGCCGGATTGCTCCGGGGCGATTGACGTGACGGTAGATCCGAGGACGAAACATGGCGGCCGCGACTCCACAGTCGCGGCCGTGCCTGTTCACACGGAGAAGCGTGCGTTCGCGCAGGGCCGCCAGGGCTGTGTGAGCGGCGTGGGGGAGGTGTGCCTCGGCTCCGGCGCATGCCTTATCCTCGCCACTCTCCTGATTACGTTGCTCCTCAGCACGCTCTCGACCTCGAGCGTTCACGCCGACACACCCAGGCCGCGGACGAATCTGCAGATCACTCTCTGGGAGAGCGGCACTCCCGGAGAACGCGAGTTGCTCTCGGAACTCGTGTTCAGCTTTCAACGGGCGAATCCCGATATTGTAATTGCGCTTGAGTGGCACGACATCGATCTGCTTGATGATCTCGTGCGGCGTTGGTGCGGTCGATACCGAGATCACGCGCCGGACGTGACTGTGCTGCCCGAGATGATGGCGTATGACTACCGCGATCACCTGATTGAGCTGCCTTCGGATCTGCGGGCGACACTGCGCGACGAATTTGCGCCTTCAGTGGTGCGTCGGGCGCGAGGCCGGGCAGGGGGAGTGCCCTGGTCGGTCGGCACTCCGGCGCTCTACTATCGCACCGACCTGTTTGAGGAGGCGGGGCTCTCGGTGCCACGGACCCCTGAAGAGCTTATCGAGGCGGCGGAGGTGCTTGCCGACCCACCACACTGCTACGGCCTCGGCGTTCCCGGCCCCGGTGGCGGGGGGGAGAAGCTCCTGCACACGCTTGCCTCCGCTTTCGGTCCTGGGCGCAGGGAACGCGATGACCGGGACGATGCACGTGATGGGGAGACAAGAGACGCGAACGAGCGGGATAACGAGGAGGACGCGGACGAAGATCAGGATGATGAAGATGAGCCGGACCCTATCGTGCGGGCGCTGGAGCTACTAGTGGCGGTGCAGGCGCGAGGGGGGCTGCAACCGGAGGTGTTGACGTGGAGCGAGAGCGATCTCGTCGATCTGTTCGCCGAGGGGAGGCTTGCGATGATGATCGCCCGGCCGCAGGCGGCAGGCGCATTGCGGCGACCGGCGCAGGATGAGGATGAAATGGAATGGAGCACCGCGCCCCTGCCCATGACCGACAGGGGCGTCGGTCAGGTCGAGGTAGATTGGCTGGTGGTCTTTGAGAACAGCGGCCGGCGAGAGAATGCGCTGCGTTTTCTGCAGTACATCGCAGAGCAGGAGAGTCAGCGGGCGCTGACCACCCTGCCGGCAGTGCCGGCCACGCGCGCTCTCGCACAGGAGTTCGCGGACAGGAAGCCGTGGTCGGGGCATATCCCCGCGCTCGAGGGGGGGGAGGGCGTAACCATGTCCACGTGGGAGCGCCGTCGAGGGGAGCTTGCCGACGCATTCGCATGGGCGATCAGCGGACGTCTCACGCCCTCGGAGGCACTCGAACGAGCGAGGCAGTAGATAGTTGCCATGAACCGTACAATGTGCTATTTTGGGGTTGCGGATAGAGGTGTTGATCATCCGACGCAGGGCGGACGGGCCTGTGTACCGCGATATCTCCCTAACATACATAGACTAAGATCCGTGAAATCACGTGAGCCGCGCCCTCGCCGCGAGGGTGTCCCCTTGATTGATGCTGGATTGGCTCATACTCCCGGTGCATATGCAGGCTAATACACTGTCTTAACCGGTTGGCGCCGGCGGGCGTGCCAGGTGCCATCCGTTAAACGTCGAACGCGTAGTCTGATGACACGCGTAATGAAGCGACACGAAAGGAGAAGTTTGATGCGCATGAATCGAGGTTTCACACTGATCGAGTTGCTGGTGGTAATCGCGATCATCGCGATACTCGCCGCAATCCTCTTTCCCGTCTTTGCAAGGGCTCGGGAGCGAGCCCGGCAGACGTCCTGCCTGTCCAATGTGAGGCAGATAGGGACCGCGTTGATGATGTACGTGCAGGATTACGATGAGGTAATGCCCATATATCTGCTCTCGAGTGGACGCAGCGAAACTGATCTTCCCGATATCGGTCACGATTACATCGCCTGGCAGGACCTGTTGCATCCGTACGTGATGAACTGGGACATATACCGGTGCCCAAGCGGTGGCGGCTATCGCGGCACTCCGCGTGCGATCCACGGCGCCTACGGAGGAAACTACGCCTTTGCCTT
>PXBW01000077.1 GCA_003566775.1 candidate division WS1 bacterium | reverse complement strand
TGCGGCTCGCGTCCACGTCATCGCGGGTCTCGAGGTAGTCGAGCGCGCGCATTCCGTTCCAGACCTCGGTGCCCGCCGGGCTGTACCCGCGCGAGAACCAGTCCCAGCGCCCGAGACCGTGCGTTCCGCGGTGTACCCCCTGACACTCGCCAAGCTGAATCGGATCGACCACCAGCGCGACGTAGCCGTGTGAGCCGAACCAGCGCGGGTTTTGCTGATAGGTGAAGCGCACCTTCCCCTCGCTGTGCCCGCACAGGTAGAGCACCGCGGGCAGCGGCTCATCGATCTTTTTCGGCCGGTAGATGTTTCCCGGCACATGCGCGCCGGGCGCGGACTGAAAGTGCACCTTCTCGACGATGTAATCATCGCGTTCGAGCGTGCCGGTGACCTCGGCCTCAAGCGGCGTTCGCTCCGGCAGCGGCCAAAGGCCGATGCTCTCCAGCCAGCGGGTGCGGCGCTCATCCTCGGACCATCGCAGTTGATCGTCCGAGGGCGGCATAAGCATCGTCCCGGAGGAGATCGCTACAGCTTCATCACACAGCCAGTCGTAGAGGCTTTTCACGGCGGGTCCCTCCCTGTGGGAATCCCTGAGTACTCGATTGCTCACCGCGTGGAGTTCGCATCACGGAGCGGGTGGCGGCTCCACGGCGGTGGTGAATGTGCGCATCTCGCTGAACAGCCATCCGGCTCTCCCTACCAGTCCGTTGACCGGCAGGGGATCGCCCGCTCTCCGCGCCCCGACGCGCCAGTAGAAGCGCGTTCCCGGCGCGAAATTGCCCTCGATGGTCTCTGATATGGTGCCGGTCGTATCATGGCGTCCGGTTACCTGGTAAAGCGGTACGCCCCGACCGCCCGGGTCGTCGTCGCGGAAGACCTGAAGCACATATTCATTCGCACCGATCGTTCCGCTCCAGGTGAATCTGATTCGGTGGCGCGGCTGGTTGACGGCATCTCGTGCAGGCTCCTGCAGCGTCGGTGGAGTGAAGTAGGTGACTCCTCGCGTGGGCACGCTTCCCTCGCTGAGGGCACGCGAGGGATCGACGTTGATCAGCGGGACGAACTGTGTCGTGTTGACCCCGCCCGCGGCGATTGGGGCCCCGGTGCCCGCCCGCGCCATCGGCTCGACCACGCGCCGCACCCGGTGATAGTACTTCGTGCCCGGCTGCATCCCCGGGGCGTGGTAGACGAACTCCATGCTTCCTGTTTCCGGAGAGCCGTCGGGGCCACGCCAGCTGAAGTCGGCAGAGCGTTCGAATGGCCCGGAGGCCGCGGGTCTGTCGTCCCACGTTCCGCCGGGCAGCACTGACTCGAACCAGACATCCACGAGTCTGGTCGCCGTAAGACTGAAGTAGCGCTGATCCGCGCTGCGGTAGAAGAGCCATGCGAATATCTGGTCCCGCAGGGGTACGCGTGGCTGCTGCAGACGCAGTCTGATACTCGCCTCCGTGCCCGGCTCCCGCTGATAGAGATAGGCCCATTCACCTTCGGGCGCTGGCGCGGCGTCGCTTCTCCGATCCGTGTCTGCACCGTCGCAACCGCCGAGCAGCACCATCGGGAAGACTGCCAGCATAAGTATGAGTGCGGCAGATGGATACGTGGATCGCATGTGTGACCTCCTTCGAGTTGGTATCCCTCCCAGGATTGTGTTGCACTATCCGCATACGAGGATGGTCCGGCGTACTTTGACGCATCATTGGGCGGAATTGCTCCATCAATGCGGGGGTGACAAGAGATCGCTTCCCACGCCGACAGGGCCTCACAACTCAGCCGCGTCGATCTCCGCCTCTGCCGGGTCGAAGACCCCTACCTGCTTGAACTCCTGGTAGCCCCAGTGCTGCCAGAGCGGATCAACGCCGATCGAAGCATTGTCCGAGTAGTCCTTCGCGATGAGACCACCGTTCTGCCCCATCTTCTCGACCATCGCCCCGGCCCGCTCGCGGATCAGCGCCTCGTCACCGGTCGGCAGGACCTTCTGAATGTCCACCGGGCACCAGAAGGTCGTGCGATCCGAGTAATCGCTGAGAAAGTCCAGTCCGTGAAGCTCCGGCTGGTCGAACTGGAAGACGTCCAGCCCAAGTTCAACCAGCGGCGGGACGATGTCCTTCACATAACCGCAGGAGTGCATCCAGACGCTCATGCCGTGCCCGTGGGCGCGCTCGATAAGGCGCTCGAAGGTCCACCTGAACATGCGGTCCCACATGGGCGGGCTGACCAGCAGCCGCTCCTGCGTCCCCCAGTCCTCCGCGAAGGTCACGCCATCGAAGCCGAGGTCGGCGTAGATGTCCACCTGCCCGATCACGATGTCGCTGACCATGCGGTTGAGGTCGTTCACAAGCTCCGGATCGCCCGCACACCACTCCAGATAGGTGCCGAAGGACGGCAGATAGCGCGCGCGATTGAAGCAGCAGCCGGTGAGCGAGCCGAGCAGGTAGCGATCCGGGTGCCTCTCCCGCGCCTCTGCGCAATGCTCGTAGCGCGCGGGATTATCGAGGTCGGGCGGCTCATACGCTTCGAGGTCCGCGCGCGAAGTGATTGCCGGCTCAACAACCTCCCCGCCCTTCGTCCACTCGATCAGTCGCCGCCAGGTGCAGCCCCACTCGTCCTCCCACAGTTCGCCGCCGATGCCGTCCTCGCGTCGATTCTCATCGAAATCGGGATTGCCGGCGGGGCCGCCACCGGCCGTGTCCCGCAGTCGGCCTTTGCCGTCGTAGTCCGAATACGTGAAGCCGATCCGCGGCGGGTTGTCGTGCTGGATTACGCGCCTGATGATCTCTCTGGGGGTCAAGGCGATCTCTCTCCTCCGGTGCTGGCAGTTCCGTCGATGCCACGGGGCCTTTCCACGCGCTGCGAGATCAGACCTGCCTCCTGACGGTGGCTTGAGCGCGATAAGACAGTGACGAGCAGGAAGGCGCAGGACCGTGGAGTGGCGAATCTGTACCCTGCTCCAATGGAACTGAGAAGAGGTGAAATCATGTCACAGGTGCCTTCGTATCTCGCTGACTACGCCGAGCAGTACCCCGAGGACCCTCGCGCCGCAGCAGTCCAGTGGTTCCGTGATGCGAAGTACGGGCTCTTCCTGCATTACGGCCTGTACTCGCTCGTCGGGCGACATGAGTGGCTGCAACTGCGTGAGAAGATCTACGTCGAGGAGTACGCGCGGCTGGCCGAGGACTTCACCGCGGACGGCTTCAACGCCGGGGTGATCGCCGACTTCGCCCTCGACTGCGGGATGAAGTACATCAACATCACGACGCGCCATCACGACAGCTTCTGCCTGTTCGAGACGGAGCAGACCGACTTCCACGCGGTCAACACTCCCTGCGGGCGCGACCTGATAGGCGAACTTGCTGTCGCCTGCGCCGACCGCGGCCTCGGCCTGTGCCTCTACTACTCGCACGGTCGCGACTGGCGGCACCCGCATGCGCCCAACAATGACCGCTGGGGCGGAAAGGCGCGCCCCGAGTACGATCCGCCCGAACCGACCTACGCTTACGGCGACGATCACGACCTGCAGATCTACGTTGGGTTCATGCGTGAGCAGATCGACGAACTGCTCAGTAACTACGGTCCGATCGCGGCCATCTGGCTGGATGGGCTCGGGGTTCCGCTCAACGGCCCGCACGAGGAGTTCCGCTGCCAGGAACTCTACGACTTCATCCACTCGAGGCAGCCGCAGGTGCTCGTCAGTTACAAGCAGGGCTACCTCGGGACCGAAGACTTCTTCGCGCCCGAGCACAGTGCCGTGGATACCGGCGGCAAGCCCGGCGAGATCTGCACCACGATGGCGCCGCGGTCGTGGGGGTACACTGAGGCGGTCGCGGGACAGCACCTCGACGAGGAGCAGGTGTGGGAGAAGCTCCGCGACGCGCGGAGGGCCAACTGCAACCTGCTGCTCAACACCGGCCCGC
>PXBW01000153.1 GCA_003566775.1 candidate division WS1 bacterium | reverse complement strand
GAATCGATTGCGTACTCGCGCCCACGAGGGAGGCGGTCCTCGAACGCAACGCGCAGCTCAAGAGCAGCAAGCTCGAAAACCTCGATCCGCAGCTGCGCCAGGCATCCGGCTATGCCTTCTACAACACCTCGCGCTACGACTTCGGGAGCCTGCTCGATGACGCGCCCGGCCTCGCCGCCAACCTGCGCAACTACATCAACGGCTTCAGCCCCAACATGCGCGAGGTCATCGAACGCTTCGACTTCGAAAACACCATCGACAGGCTCGATGACGCGGGCCTGCTCTTCGCAGTCATGGAGCGCTTCTCCCACGTCGACCTCGGCCCCGAGACCGTCTCCAACCACGAGATGGGTACGATATTCGAGGAACTGATCCGCCGCTTCAATGAAGCGCTCAACGAGAACCCCGGCGAGCACTTCACGCCCCGTGAGGTCGTACAGCTCATGACGGAATTGCTCCTCTATCAGGACGAGGACATGCTGGCCGAGAACCACATCGTCCGCACGGTCTATGATCCCTGCTGCGGATCCGGCGGCATGCTCACCACAGCCAAAGACCGCATCCGTGAGATGAACGCGAACGCCGATGTTCATCTCTTCGGGCAGGAGGTCAACCCCGAGACCTTCGCCATGTGCAAATCCGACCTCTTCATCAAGGAGCCCACCGGCCGCGACGCCGACAATATTGCCTTCGGCTCTACACTATCGAGCCCCGTCCACGTCATGAACTTCGACTACTGCCTCGCCAATCCGCCCTACGGGAAGGACTGGAAGGCCGATCAGGACGCCGTCGAAGCCGAGGCCAACCGCGGGCACGCGGGGCGCTTCGGCGCGGGCACGCCGCGCAAGAGCGACGGCCATATGCTCTTTCTGCAGGATATGATCTCGCACATGAAGTCGCCGGACGAGGGCGGCAGCCGCATCGCGATCATCATGAACGGGTCGCCGCTGTTCACCGGGGACGCAGGCTCCGGCGAGAGCGAGATCCGCCGCTGGATCATCGAGAATGACTGGCTGGAGGCCATCGTGGCGCTGCCCGAGCAGCTCTTCTACAACACCGGCATCGCCACCTATGTATGGATCGTCACCAATCGCAAGGAGTCCCGGCGCGCCGAGAAGGTCCAGCTAATCGACGCCACCGAGAAGACCCTGGCCGGGCAGATTCTGCCCGGTTTGCACAGGGGTATGCTGTGTATCGCGGACCGCAATTTCTACAGCTTCAAACTGTGGGAGAAGGCGCGGGCGAACGGTGCGGAGCTGGTCTGGCGGGTAAAGGAGAACATGCGCCTGCCCTGCAGCAGACGACTGGCCGACGGGTCGTATCTGAGCCGTCTCTATCCGTCCGAAAAAGACCGCCGCAACGACAGCAACCCCGTGCAGGTGCGGGTGGTGGAGTACCAGCTGGAAGGGGTGGAGGACGCCGAGCCGATCTACCGGCTGATCACCACTATCCTTGATCCGAAGCAGGCTCCCGCCGACGAACTGGCGGCGCTGTATCATGAGCGCTGGGAGATAGAGACGGCTTTCGATGAGTTCAAGACCCACCTGCGCGGGGGCGCACAGATCGTGTTACGCAGCAAGCGCCCGGATCTGGTAATACAGGAGATCCACGGACTGCTGCTGGCTCACTTTGCCATCCGGGGGCTGATGCACGAGGCGGCGCTGGAACATTAACGCGATCCCGATGAACTCTCCTTCACCCATGCGGTGAGGGTCGTGCGAAGAACGCTGCCGACGTTCAGCGCCTTCTCCCCCTGAGGAGAGGAAACTGCTGCACCGGACGCTGTTACGCGAACTGGTGGATGAGCCGGTCGCAAACAGCCGCGGCAGGAGCAATCCGAGGGCGGTCAAACGCGCCGCAAGCAAGCTTCCGATCAAACACAGATGCAATACGCCGCCATCCCGCCCCATGATTACAATACGACTCGTCACAAACTACGTGAACAGTCTTGCACTTAACCCTTTCGGCGACCTGGCGAGTGGGCCTCTGCACAGAGAATCAGATGCCGTCGATCATTAGCACATACGGCAACGTGCCGAAAGGCCCTCCGATGACGACGACACCGAGAGCCCCTCTCAACAGATGTCAATCAGCACAAAGACGTCATAGACCAGAGCAAAAGCTGATTCTACCTCTTCGAATGGGAACGGTCGCGCTTAGGGCCAAACGGCATAGACCACCCCTCCGACAGTTGCATACGACAGCCTCATACACCTGAGGGCTGGCTTCGGTAGATGCACTGTCCAACTGCCAGCTACGTCAAGCGTCATTGGGAGATCGAGAGCGAATTCGCCTGCATCGAAGGCAGGCCTGAGAAGTTGCCCACCTGTGAGCTGCAGCGCGTATCATTCAACTGCAGCGTGGTAAAGAGCGAGCAACTCAGATACCACACCACACTACCACACTGCAAGGGTGCGACCGAATAATGTAGGTAAGTGGGTATAGAAGGGGAGGTGTCACCCTTCTGGTTCGGAATCTGGATGGTGCAAGAGCCAATCCTGACCGGCCAGAGAGGGTGACGGTAGTTGATTAGAGATCAGGCGGACAAGGACCTGCATGAATTACTCTCGCGGTGGTACGCAGAGCACGGCGAGGCGGAGAGTCTGCAGCAAGCGGAGCAGTTGGGTCGAGAGGTAGGACGGATCGCCTCCCAGGTAGTGGCTCAGGAGGGTGTGAACGATTCGATCGCGCGCTCCGAGGAGTCAGGTAGCATTGATTGCGGATGCGGCGCGCAGGCGCGGATGGTGAACCGCGGCGAGCGCACGTTGATCGGCGACTGAAGCGTTCCGGGATGCGCTGGAGTGACGCAGGTGCCGAGCATGTGCTGGCACTGCGGCGCCCTGTCAGTAGCGGACAGCATCAGACTATCTCAGACTGCGCACGCGCAGCATAGCCCAAACCTACACAATCGAGTCAGACCCCACTGCAAATTGGACTTGTTCTCTGTCCCAGATCATGATATACTCCGCCGAAGTCCTACCGACGTGTACAGTCGCCAGAGTTATAGACAATCGCCCTGAAAAAATCAACAGTATGCAATACTTCTGTAAACAGTGCTCCCAATATGTGCAAGGCGAGGTGGTAAAACAGACGTAAATGAGAGGCAAAGCAGGCGGAGAGTGTGTCTATAAGCCGAGTTAGAAACACACCACTCCAGTAGGTGTATCCCTAACTCCCAGGGTTATAAGCACACTCAGAGCGGAGGTTATGTTGTTATTTCTGGTGCAGGCAGCCTAATCTCAGTACATTTGAAAGTTTGTCTGTATGCATTCGGATACCTCCCCACGAATATTGGTGAACGTCGAGATCGAATGTGATCGCACCATCCGCCGATTCTGGATACGCTTCTCCTCAAACTGGCCCAATCGCGGGCTGTTGGAGCAGGCTACCGCCGAGGTGTTGGCCCAACCACCACCGGGTTGAGCACGGATTCTGCCTCAGTTCGCCCTCGCAGACGGCCGAAGACCCCCGGCCCGCGGTACTGAACGTCTCGACGGCGAGAATCGCGCTATGAACCCTCCCGAAATCGCTCCGCGCCGGGCACAATCACGCCCCCACTCGCCGAAACTGTCTATCTCAACCGCGTTCCGAGAGATGCGGACCTCAAATCCCTCCAGAGCCCCGCTCAAACGCCCCACCGTGAGGGGACATGAATAATCCGGGCTAACGCCAATACTGTTCATTTAGGGACGATGCGTATTGTAATCGTCGGGCGGGACGGTGGCGTTTTGCATCTGTGTTTGATCGGGAACTTGCTTGCAGCGCGTTTGACCGCACGCGGGTTGCATCTGCCGCGACTACAGCCCAGCGGCTCATCGATCAACTCGCGCAACAGCGTCCGATGCAGCACTTTTCTCTGCTCAGGGGGAAAAGGCGCTGAACGTCGGCAGCGTTCTTCGGATGACCCTCACCGCATGGGTGAAGGAGAGTTCGT
>PXBW01000327.1 GCA_003566775.1 candidate division WS1 bacterium | reverse complement strand
CGAATGGCGACATAACGAGGACACTTGATGATGGAGCGTCGATGTACATCCCGCAGGGCGCGGTCAGTCCCGGCGCCGCGATCATCGCTACGCTGTTGGATCCTCAAGAGGGACCTCAGCCACCTGAGGGCCTCATAATAGACAGGCTGTACGAGTTTTCCGTGGATGAACCTTTGATGAAGCCGGTGGAGCTTCGGTTGCCATTGCCCTCAGTGATGGAAGATGACGTCTTCTGGCTAGCGAGATACTGTGAGGCGAATGGGGTCTGGGAGGGAGAGGGCTTTCGAATTGATGATGGTTATGCCGTGGTACAGACTGACGCCCTTAGTTTCTGGGCATGGTTGGAGGCGGTGGACAGAGCTGCTGATTGGCTTGACGACAAGATAATGACCTATCTGAATCCGGATCACTACTCAAGCATCTTCTACGACCTGTTTGAGGAGCAGGCGGGGCTGACAAGGTATATGGAGCTGCCCCTTGAGGGCTTCTCGACACTGATTAGCTATGACGATACCCAGGCAAGAGGCCTTGTGTCTGCGAGCGCTCGGCTGGAAGCCGAACAGCAGGTGCGCATCAGGGTACGCAACGAGACGCAGTTCTATCTGCAGATCTCATTTGATAGCCACGCCACCGTTGAGCCCAGACGGGGAGCATATCTTGACCAAAAGACGGTGCGTGGCTTGACTCATCAATGGGTAGAGGCTGCTGTAGTTGAGACTCTGCTGGAAGGGTATCTGGCTGGAGACGTGCTGCTTATGCCGCAGGGGACTGCTGAGTTTGCGACCGCCTACGCGCCGGGTGAAACGGTGGGAATCGAAGCGCGATTAACCGTTGCTGCTGCAGTGTACTCGGCATTAGACCCAGCACTCGGCCTGGTGCCTTTCGTTGACTTAGAGGTCGTCTGCGCTACAAGAGACGTTTTGGGGGAGGGCAGCAGATTCGTTCAAGAACTGGCTGCCCTGGAAGAGGGCTGGAGTAGACATGTCGTGGACTATCTAGACGTGCTTGAGGAAGGCGCCCGGTATGCTGTGTTCTTGGGAGAGAAAGCTGCGCAGACCTTGGCTAAGATGCTAGTAATACCTGCGGTCGTTCAGATCAGAGCAGATTACATGGAGGGGAGGGCAGTCGACATATGGCAGCGTGGTTCTGAGGCGAAGTCTGGCGGTACGGTTTTCATCAGCTACCTGGAGGAAACAGCGTCCTATACCCTCACGATCGCAGGTAGCGAGGGCGGCTCCGTAACTACACCTGGGGAAGGAACATTTACATATGATGCCGGGGCAGTGGTTGACCTGGTAGCGAGTGCGGCCAGTGGCTATCAGTTCGTTGAATGGACGGGGGAGGTGGGTAGTGTGGGCGATGTCGATGCGGCATCAACCACTGTTACCATGAACGAGAACTATTCGATCACCGCCAAGTTTGAGGAGGTCTCAGCCACTCAGTACAGTCTGACTATCTCCAGCAGTTCTGGGGGTTCGGGTACCACTCCAGGCGAGGGGGCTTTCACATATGATGCCGGGGCAGTGGTTGACCTTTTAGCGAGTCCGGCGAGCGGCTATCGGTTCGTCAGCTGGACTGGAGATGTGGACACGGTTGGTAACGTCAACTCGGCCTCAACCACCATCACGATGGAGGGGAACTACTCGATTACTGCGAACTTCGCAGAGGACGAAGACGGCCATGCCGATAGCCCGTGGCCGATGTTTGGCCAGAACCCGCAACGTACAGGCAGGAGCCCTTATAGCGGTCCTCAGGAACCGGAACACAAGTGGAGTTTCTTCACTGGCGGGTCGGTGACGTCCTCCGCCGCAATAGGGGCTGACGGCACCATCTACGTCGGCTCCGCTGATAATAATCTCTACGCCCTGAACCCCGACGGCAGCGAGAAGTGGCGCTTCACCACCGGAGATCGGGTCTGGTCCTCCCCAGCCATAGGGGCTGACGGCACCATTTATGTCGGCTCCGCTGATCACAAGCTCTACGCCATAAACCCTGTCGGCACCCAGAAGTGGAGCTTTACTACAGGCAGTTGGATCTCCAAGGGCCCCGCGATAGGGGCTGACGGCACCATCTACGCGGGCTCCCGTTATGACGGTGTCTATGCCATAAACCCTGATGGCACAGAGAAATGGAGATTCGTTGTGGAGAATCTTGGTAATCTCGCCGTAGGTACGGATGGCACTGTCTACGCGGGCGCAGTTGATAGTAATCTCTATGCCTTAGACCCAGACGGCACCGTACAGTGGACGTTTGGTACTGGTGGGGCTGTGGTTGCCGTACCCACAATAGGGCCTGATGGCACCATCTATGTAGGTTCAAATGATAGCAATTTATATGCTATAAACTCCGATGGCATAGAGAAATGGAGATTCAGCGCAGAGAGCCCTATACGGTCTTCCGCTGCCATAGGGGCCGACGGAACCATCTATGTCGGCTCCCACGATAAGAACCTCTATGCCCTGAACCCCGACGGCAGCGAGAAGTGGCGCTTCACGACTGGAAACTGGGTCTCCTCCTCCCCCGCCATAGGTGCTGACGGCACTATCTACTTCGGATCTGACGATGGTAAGCTATACGCCTTAGACTCTGACGGGACGGAGAAATGGAGATTCCGGACAGTGAGCAGAGTCACAGCTTCGCCCTCCATCGGGGCGGATGGCACGATCTATATTGGAGACAATGCTGTTGGGGGGGGAAACCGCCTGTACGCCATCGGCGAGGGAGCGTAGGATGATAGCACAAGCCTTGTCGACTTAAAGTTTCCCGACCTGGCAGATGAAAAAGGCGGTGAGGGAAGGCATGGTGCGCTGAGGGAGCAATCCATTGACGAACCCAGCTCCGGCCTACAGGAGAGGGGGTGACGGTCCACCATTAGAATCCGATCAGTGAGACTGCGACGCTCACGACGTGCACCACGGAATCACACCCTAACTTGTGTCGTTGCCCACCGTTGATCGGGAATGCTCAGCGTGTTCTCCGTCTGCACGGTTACCTATTGACAGGCAAATGGGTCTTCTACTAAGATATGCTCACAGTATCGATAGTGTAGAAGTATCAAGAGTCTGAATCGGTATTCTTCATTGAGGTTCATCAAGAAAGGAGGATCAAATGAGTAAGAGTAAGCTGATAGGAGTTATTGTCGCGTGCATTGCAGTTGCTGTCGTGGTAATCGTAGTAGTTGTACCCTCATCACCAGGTTCGTGGGGATCACATGGCTCGCCTGAGGCGGTGGTGACTGCCTTCCTCGTTGCCTATTTTGATACCGGGGATGCTACTCAGATGCTGGCCTATCTTGACCCCGAATACCCTGAGCGGTTGGGAGAACACCTGGGGGACCTGCGAAGGATGCTGCAGGCTAAACTGGATGGGTTTCACCGAGAAATGGAAAGAGAGGGGGTCTCAGCTAGCTTTGAAGTCGGAAGTACCCAAGTCCTGAACGGACGAGGCATAACCGAGGTTACGATCAGATATGGAGATCACGAATGGGACACTATCGTCGATACTGTAAGAAGGGATGGTAAGTGGTATGTGTTTGAGTTGCTGGATATGTGACAGCATGGCCACGCGACATCGTGTTCTGCTGATGTATGTGCAGAGTTAGATGTACTGTTAGGGCGCTGCGCTTTGGAGGTACAACGAGGGCAGCAAAGCGGCGCCGGCTCCAGGTGGACGTGAGCAGGACTACTCCGTTATCGACTACAGTCCTGGAGGCCGTAGGTTGTCGCTGATATTCACAGTTGCGGCCAGTCACAGTGGTATACAGAAGGAGGGGAAACAGTGTTCTGTACCAAATGTGGTCACAAACCGGAAGGAGAGGCGGAGTTCTGTACCCAATGCGGTGCCCGGATGAGTGATGCGGCATCAGAGGAGACAGAACGTCTACCGAATCCCCCCACGAATAGCGATCAGAAGGAGGCCAAAATGTGGAAGTACATGTTGCTTGAAGAAACAAACGAGAAGAAGCTTGTGGAGAAGCTTAACGAACTAGG